>JBDHTU010000207.1:0-3321 GCA_039808805.1 Micavibrio sp. | reverse complement strand
AGGCCGGAGCCGATCTGGGAGGCAAGGCGGATACGCTGCGATTCCCCGCCGGAGAGTGTTGCCGATGAGCGGGAGAGCGTGAGGTAGTCCAGCCCGACATTCATGAGGAAGTTCAGGCGGTCGTTGATTTCCTTTAAAATCTTTTCGGCGATCTGCATTTGCTGTGCCGATAAAGGGAATTTGTCATTCTGAGGCGAAGCCGAAGAATCTCTTTTGCCTTTTGCTTGAGATCCTTCGCTGCGCTCAGGATGACGGGCAAGGGACGCGAACCATGCGTGCGCATCTTCGATGCTCATCTCCGAGGATTCGCCAATATGCTTTCCAGCGATTTTAACGGCCAGCGCTTCCGGTTTCAGGCGGTAGCCGTTACACGCCTCGCACGGTGTCGCCATCTGGTAATCGGACAGTTCATCCCGCACGGATTGCGAATCCGTTTCAATCATCCGGCGTTCGAGGTTGGGCAGCACGCCTTCGAACGGTTTGGTCGTGGTGTAGGAGCGCGAGCCGTCGTCATACGTGAAGGTGACTTCATGTTCCGTGCCGTAGAGGACGGCATTGCGGACGTCTTCTTTCAGCTTGTTCCACGGCGTGGTGGTTTTTCCGTCCATGTCTTTCACGACGGCTTCGAGCGTTTGCAGGTAATAGCGCGAAAAGTTTTTCGACCACGGGGCGACCGCGCCGTCATCGATTGAGCGCGTTTTGTCCGGCACAACGAGGTCTTCATCGAAGGCCAGCATTTCGCCAAGCCCGTCGCAGGACGGGCAGGCGCCGTGCGGCGAGTTAAATGAAAACAGGCGCGGTTCGATTTCGGCGATGGTAAAGCCGGAAACCGGGCAAGCGAATTTTTCGGAATACAGATGCTCTTTACCCGTGTCCGCTTCCTCGGCGATCATCAACCCATCGGCAAGGCGCAGGGCTGTTTCAACAGAATCGGCAAGGCGGTTGCCAAGATCGCCCCGCACGACGATGCGGTCCACCACCACGGAAATGTCGTGTTTATATTTCTTGTTGAGCGCGGGGACTTCGTCGATGTCGTAGATTTTTCCGTCGACCTTAACGCGCTGGAACCCCTTGGCCTGGTATTCCTTGAATTCCTTTTTGTATTCGCCTTTACGGCCGCGGGCCGTGGGGGCGAGGATCATCAGCTTTGTGCCTTCGGGCATTTGCAGGATGCGGTCCACGATCTGGGATGCGCTTTGCGATTCAATCGGCAGGCCGGTGGCGGGCGAGTAGGGGATGCCCACCCGCGCCCAGAGAAGGCGCATATAGTCATGAATTTCGGTGACCGTACCCACAGTCGAGCGCGGGTTTTTGGAGGTGGTTTTCTGTTCGATGGAAATGGCGGGTGACAACCCTTCAATCGAATCCACGTCCGGTTTTTGCATCATCTCCAGAAACTGGCGCGCGTAGGCGGAAAGGGATTCGACATAGCGGCGTTGCCCTTCCGCATAAATCGTGTCGAAGGCGAGGGAGGATTTCCCCGAGCCGGAAAGCCCCGTGATCACGACCAGCTTGTCCCGCGGAATGTCGACATTCACATCTTTGAGATTGTGTTCGCGCGCGCCGCGCACGGAAATCTTGGTGAGCATTCTTCTTATCCTACTACCGCCAGCTTTACAAAATGCGTTTCTGAAACATAGTCTTTCTTCGGACCCTTGACGTTATAGATCAGGGTAAAAGCGTTCGGTCCTTCGAAGCGGTAAGCGGCCTGATAGAAATCCATCTTACACAAATGATCCCCGCCGCCGGTCCGGCCATCATCCCCGAGGGAAAGGTGGTGAAACAACCGCCCGTCCCGGAAGTAAACCGACAGACGGTCGCCATCCTCCAGACGATAAACATATTCCTGAAGCGCTTCGAGTACAGGGCCATCGGTAAGATGAAGGCGACCTTTTTCTTTATACTGAAGCACGTCCGGTTCCGTCAGGGTAAATACGGCTTCCCCGTCAATCGTTCCATAATTGGAAATGACCCGTTTATAGGACCATGCGCCGTTCAGCATGCTGAAGATGGTGCGGGCATTAAAAACCATACGCCATCCTTTCATTCACCGCACGGATAGCAGCGCGGGCGGGGCCAGGCTGCGCGCCATGACCTTGCAGGCGGTAATGCTGGGGGATCAGTGGGCCCAGCCAAAGGGTTTCCGGTTCACTCTCTATATCGGGGAGGACGCCGGCTTCGGCGGCCAGCGTATCCGCCAGCGTGACATATTCGCTGTGCGGAAATTGCGGGCGCGGGTTTTGCGCGCGAATGGCCGCTTCATGGCGAATGCCTTCTGTGCGTTCCGCGTTCGAGGGTGCGGGAAGATGACCGCTGAAAACCCCTGCGGCCCAGCGCGCCTGCAATTCCATGACGGGAAAGAACGGGCCGCGATACATGCCTGCAAAAGCGAGATTCGGCAGGCTTGCATCCGGCCATACCGTTTTATGAAGGAGCAGGGGTTGCAGCCTGTCTTCCGGATCGAAGGAAAGCCTGTCCAGCGCGGTGCGATCCATAAAGGGCAGAGAGGTTTGAAAACCCGTGCAGAAAATAACCGCATCCGCACGCGTGGAAGAGCCGTCTTCGAACAGGATGTTTCGGCCATTGGAGGATTTGATTGCCGTGCGTTGAATGGCGATCGACCCGCTTTTCACTTTTTCAAGATAGGTAGGGGCAACGGCCGTGAAGATGGGCGCGGCATCGGCGTAGTCCGGCATAAGGGCCGGGTGTGCGTCCGCGGGGTTGCCGAAGGCGGCGGTAAAAAAGTCACGGGAAAGCGCGTTGCGTTCCGCCGCGGTACGCAGGTTTGCCTGATGTTGGGCGGCGCGGCTGTAAAAAGCGAGGTCAATGGGGAAGGAGCGGCCGTCCGCGGGCAATTGGTAATAGCGTTTCAAAACCCACGCAGGCGTGCGGACCATGTTGGTCACGCTGGCCGCTGTGCCGGCGAGATCGCTGGCGATTTCTGCGCCGCTGAAAGCATTGCCGACCACGACGATGTCTTTTCCGGCAAAGGCCGCGGCGGTTTTGTAATCCGCGCTGTGCAGGATATCGCCCATGTATTTCTGCAGGCCCTCAACCGCGGGAATATGAGGGCGGGTAAAAACGCCGCTGGCAACGATCAGGTGTGGAAAATATTCATCCCCGCGGGAGGATTTGATCCGCCATCCGGTTCCGTCCTGCCTGACGGAAAGGGCGGGTGTTTTCAAGGCAATGTACGGGTGCAGGGAAAAGGCGTCGGCATAATCAGAAAGATAGGTATGAACCGCGGCCGCGTTTGGAAAAAGATCGGCATTATCTTTCCACGCAAAATCAGAGAAGCCGCAAGCGTAGCGGGAGAGGTTC
>JBDHTU010000206.1:0-3321 GCA_039808805.1 Micavibrio sp. | reverse complement strand
AAATTATACATTGTCTCTTAACCCCTATCTGTGTATGGTCTTATTCAAGCGACCCGTCGCGGCCAAGCAGTTGTTACTAAGGATTTGATTTCAAAAGGTTTCGCTGGCTGTAACGGAAAAGATAGGTCCTCCCGCCTGGCATAGCCGGTGCGATTCTCGCGAAAGGGCCGACCGGGTGTTTACAGCAGGTTGGCATTTCGCCGTTACAGTACCAGGGCCGGGACCGGTCTATCTCCATTCAAATTTTATGGCGCCTTGCGCCTTTGCCTTCCTTGTCGCTTGAGGGTTTTTAGGGCCGCATGCGCTTGGAGGATATTTCCATGCCTAAAACAATGTTGATCGACGCAACCCATTCCGAAGAGACACGGGTTGCCGTCGTCGACGGCAACCGCCTTGTCGAATATGATTACGAAAGCAAGGTCAGAAAGCAGCTCAAAGGCTCCGTCTTTCTGGCCAAGGTAACCCGCGTCGAACCCTCGCTGCAGGCGGCGTTCGTCAATTTCGGCGGAAACCGCCACGGCTTCCTGCCGTTCTCTGAAATCCACCCTGACTATTTCCGTATCCCGGTCGCCGACCGTGAAGCGCTTCTGGCCGCGCAGCGCGCCGAACTGGAAGAGCATGACGAGGAGATGGAGCAGGAGGAGGCCGAGATCGAGCAGCGCGCCTCCCAGGCCGAATCCGGCGCCCCGGACTCCGATGACGAAGAGGATGAGGAAGAAGAGGAACTCGAAGCCATCGTCGAGGTCGGGGGCGAAGATCAGGCCCTGATCGAAGAAGACGAGGACGAAAGCGCCGAAGAAATTTCCGCAGACGCCGCCGATGAGGACGACGCGGAAGAAGAATCCCGCCAGCCGCCGATGGCGATGGACGCGCCGGCCGATGTTCTGCGCGGTCCTGCCGCGGGCGATGAGGAAGACACTGATGAAGAAGGCGGCGAAGAAGAAGCGTCCGCTGCCTTTGCCAACGACCCGGCAGAGTCCGAAGACGATGAAAACGGTGAAGAGGCCCTGTCCGAAGACGGGGAGGAGCGCGAGCAGGCCATCGGCGGTGAACGGCATGAAGGCCGTGGCCGCCGGGATCGCGGTCGTGGACGTGGCCGCGGACGCGGTCGTCACGGCGGTGGCCGTCATGGCGGCGGTCGTCACGGCGGTGGACGCCGCGACGATCAATCGGTAGATTCCATCGGCGGCGATGCCGTCGAAGGCGACCGCCCGTTCCGTTTCCAGTTGAAACGCCAGTACAAGATCCAGGAAGTGATCAAGCGCGGCCAGATCATGCTGATCCAGGTCAGCAAGGAAGAGCGCGGCAACAAGGGCGCGGCGGTGACGACGTATCTCTCCATGCCGGGCCGTTACTGTGTATTGATGCCGAATTCCCCGCGCGGCGGCGGCGTTTCCCGCAAGATCGCCTCGTTCAAGGACCGCAAGCGCATGAAGGAAATGCTGGATGACCTGTCCGTTCCGGACGGCATGTCCGTCATCCTGCGCACGGCGGGCGTGACGCGTACCAAGGTCGAAATCAAGCGCGATCTCGATTACCTCACCCGCCTGTGGAACACGATCCGCGAACACACGCTGAAATCCACCGCGCCCGCGCTGATCTACGAAGAGGGCAACCTGATCAAGCGCGCGATTCGCGACCTGTATTCCCGCGACATCGAAGACGTTTATGTCTCCGGCGACGAAGGGTACAAGAACGCCAAGGAATTCATGAAAATGCTGATGCCTTCGCACGCGAAGAAGGTTCAGGAATACAAGAACGACCGCGTGCCGATGTTCCACAAATTCGGCGTCGAAAACCAGATTTCCGATATCGGCGAACCGGTGGTCAACCTGAAATCCGGCGGCTATCTCGTCATCAACCCGACAGAGGCGCTGGTGTCCGTGGACGTCAACTCCGGCCGCGCGACGAAAGAACGCCATATCGAGGAAACGGCGCTGAAAACCAACCTCGAAGCGGCCGATGAAGTCGCCCGCCAGCTTCGCCTGCGCGATCTTGGCGGCCTTGTCGTCGTCGACTTCATCGATATGGAAGACCGCCGCAACAACCGCAAGGTGGAGCAACGCCTGCGCGATGCGCTGTCTACGGACCGCGCGCGTATCCAGGTGGGACGCATTTCCTCCTTCGGCCTGCTCGAACTTTCGCGCCAGCGCCTGAACCCGTCTCTGGCAGAGGCGCAGCAGGAAGTCTGCGCGCATTGCGCCGGCACGGGCCGCGTCAAGACGCTGGATTTCTCCGCGATCTCCATCATCCGTGCGCTTGAAGTCGAAGGCATCAAGAACAAGGGTTTTGACGTCCTGCTGACGATGGCGACGCCGGTGGCGCTTTACATCATGAACCACAAGCGCGCGCTGCTGAACGATATTGAGCGCCGCTACGGTTTCGCCGTCAGCTTCCATACCGACGACACGCTTTCGACCTCGCAATACAAGCTTGAGGCGACCGCACGGTCCGCGCCGAAAATCTCCGAGGGCATCGTTTCGGTCGCTGTCATTGACGACGTATCCGAAGAAGAGCCGGAAGATATGGAAGAGGGCGACGAAGCCGAAGAACAGGCGGAATCCCAGACCGCGCGCCGGGAACAGCGTGAAGACGGGGAAGGGCGCGGTGAACGCCGCCGCCGTGGACGCCGCGGCGGCCGGGGCCGCGGACGTGGCCGGGAGCGCGGTGAGCGCGACCAGCAAGAAGGCGCGTCTTTTGCCGATGATGACAATCGCGGCAATGAAATTCCGGCGGAGGATGAGATCGACGACGATATCGGCAACCGCGGTCAGGACGAAGAAAACGGAGACGATTCCGTCGGCAACCGTGAACCGCGCGAAGGCCGTGAGGGCGGTCGCCGCCGTCGCGGCGGCCGGGGCCGCGGACGCGGGCGTGACCGGGGTGACCGCGAGGATCGCCCGGTGCAGCAGAACGGCAGCGGTGGAAACAATGCCGCCCCGCTGCGTGAACAGCCGGAACCTTTCGTTGCAAAGGATGTGCATGTACAGCCGCCGATCGGCCTTGTTCCCGCACCCTCGAATGACCGCGCGCCTGCGACCGAACTGCCGCCGCGCGATTACGAAACCGTGAACCAGGCGCCCGAGAAAAAGAAAAAGGGCTGGTGGAACAAGCTGGTCGAATAGATTATGAGAAAACGGCGGCACAGACCGCCGTTTTTTTCACTCTTTCTTGCCAAATTCGTCGCCGACGAACTCTCTTTCTTCTGCGCATCCTGCGTTTCGTCCTTCGCTCGTTATGCCCGCCTCATCGTCATTCCCTGTCGCGCTCCCACGCGTTATTCCTGCCCCCCATTCGTCATCCCCGCGCAGGCGGGGATCC
>JBDHTU010000205.1:0-3352 GCA_039808805.1 Micavibrio sp. | reverse complement strand
GGCCTTGAGCCTACCTTACCCCATTCCTTGTAATAGAGCTTGGTGTTTTCGCGGTCGCGCGTTTCGATATAGGGCATGGCGGGATTCCTTCTGTTGGGTTAGAAGGAAAACCGTTTATAAGCGCGATAGTTCCGTTGATGGTTACAAGCCAGATTCCCCCACTTCGCTACGCTACGGTCGGGATGACGCATTGTATGGTTTTTCTACGATGTCATCCCGAGCGCAGCCGAGGGATCCGGCTTGTACCATTCTTCCGATAAATCGAACCAGTCAGGATTTTGTAGCTTTACGAGAGTGTCTTTTTTGTCCCTGCGCCATTTCTTGATTTGTTTTTCGCGGATAATGGCATTTTCAGGATCGGAAAAAATTTCAAAATAGACGAGATTGAAAGTGCGGTATTTTTTAGAGAATGCATCAGCATTTCCAGACCTGTGTTCACCAAGGCGGCGCTCAAGATTGTTGGTTACACCCACATACAAGACGTCATTCGTTTTGTTGGTCAGGAAATAGACGTAGTAATCAGACATGGCCAGATCCCTCGGCTTCGCTCGGGATGACGGTTTAGACCTAAGCCGCCTCAACCTTTTTCGGCAGGTTGAGCTTGAGGTGCAGGTCTTTGAGCTGCGCCTCGGTAATGTCCGAAGGGGCGTTCATCATCGGGTCTTCATACTGGCCGTTCATGACGAAGGCGTAGACTTCGCGCAGGTTCGGCTCATCCGCCAGCAGCATTACGATGCGGTCCACGCCGAAGGCGCAGCCGCCGTGCGGCGGGGCGCCATAACGGAACGCGTTCAGCATGCCGCCGAATTTTTTCTCCAGCACGTCTTTCGAATATCCGGCAATGGCGAACGCGCGCTCCATGATGTCGGGGCGGTGGTTGCGAATTCCGCCCGACGCCAGTTCATAGCCGTTGCAAACGCAGTCATACTGCGTGGCCAGAACTTTCAGCGGGTCCGGCCCGTTCAGCGCGTCCAGCCCGCCCTGCGGCATGGAGAACGGGTTGTGGGAGAAGTCTATTTTCTGCGCCTTTTCATCGAATTCATACATCGGGAAATCGACGATCCAGAAGAGTTTGTACACGCCCTTCTCGCGGATATCCATGTCGTCGCAGATTTTATCGCGCGCGCGGCCCGCGAATTTCAGGGCCTTGTCTTCCTTGTCACAGATAAAGAAGATGGCATCGCCCTCTTCCAGTCCGGCGATCTTGTTCAGCTGGCCTTGCGCCTCCGCCGGCACGAATTTCGCGATGGGTCCGGCGCCAACGCCGTCTTTCACGGTAATGTAACCGAGGCCGACAGCGCCTTCGCCGCGTGCCCAGTCATTGAGTTTGTCAAAGAAAGAGCGCGGACGGTCAGCGACCTTTGGCGCGCGGATGGCCTTGACCACCCCGCCCTTTTCGATCACGCCCTTGAACGCGTTGAACGTGACGTCATCACGTTTGAACACGTCCGTTACATCGCACAGGACAAGCGGGTTGCGCAGGTCCGGCTTGTCCGAGCCGTAAGTGTTCATCGCGTCCGCGTATTTCATGTTGGGCAGGAACTCGACGCGGCGCTTTTCACCGGTGAAGTCCGCGAATTCTTCAAAAATGCCGCCGATGACGCCGGTCATGACCCTGAAGATGTCTTCCTGCTCGACGAAGGACATTTCCATGTCGAGCTGGTAAAACTCCGCCAGCCTGTCCGCGCGGCCGTCTTCATCGCGGAAGCATGGCGCGATCTGGAAGTACCGGTCAAAGCCGGACATCATCAGCAATTGTTTGAACTGCTGCGGCGCCTGCGGCAGCGCGTAGAATTTTCCGGGATGGAGGCGGGATGGCACGAGGTAATCGCGCGCGCCTTCGGGGCTGCTCGCCGTCAAGATCGGCGTGTTGAATTCCTGGAAACCCTCGGCCCACATACGGCGGCGCATGGCGGCGATAACATTGTTGCGCAGGCGCACGCGGGAATGCATCCCCTCGCGGCGCAGATCGAGGTAGCGGTATTTGAGGCGGACATCTTCGCCCGCGCCGTCATCTTCGGCCACCTGGAACGGGATGACTTCGGCATGGGATTGCACAGTCACGGATTTAACGACGACTTCGATTTCGCCTGTCGGCATTTTCGCGTTCGTCGTGCCTTCGGCGCGGTTCACAACCTCGCCCTCGATCGTGATGACGGATTCAGCGCGGATTTTTTCCAGTTCCGCGTTGCCTTCGGCCACGACCTGCGTGAGGCCGTGCGTATCGCGCAAATCGATGAACAGCACCCCGCCATGGTCGCGTTTCCTGTGAACCCAGCCGGAGAGTTTCACACTCTCCCCCACGTTGGATTTCCGGAGTTGGCCGCAAGTGTGCGATCTGTAGCTGTGCATCATTCTAATCCCTTTGAAAAATCAAAGGGATTTATAGCCCGAAGGCGGCAGCGTACAAAGGGTTTTTTAAGGCTGGGACGGACGCGGAGTCAATGTCACGCAGTCCCGCAAGGAGATTTCCAGATCCCGCGCATAATCCACCGCCGCCATGCTGAGAAGATTGTTCGCAATCGGGGGATTAATCCTGGTCGTCAGATCACGGTAATCCAGCGTGGCGGATACGGAAAGCGGTGTCTTGCCCGGATCCGTCAGGTCCACCTGCACGTTCAGCTTTTCTACCTGTCCCGACGGGGCCAGCTGAACAAAGCCGGACACATGATTTTCCATGCCGTTCGGCGTTTGCGTGGTGCGGGACCCTGCAACCCCCTCTGGCGAGCGCACGATGTCCAGCGGCTGTTCAAACGCCTGTTTCAACGCTTTTTCAGCGCAGTCCGGCGTGACAACCAAAGGTTCTGGCAGAATCTCCTGCGCCTGTGCCGCGAAGGATGTCGTCAAAGCCGCCAGCCCGGCGGCACCGATGAGGGTGTTGAATGTTTTCATGCGAAGGACCATACGCCTGTTTTAGACGAAAGGCCAGAAAAACGTTTACATAATATTAGACAAAACTGTTTCGGTTAGGAAACCGACGGCGCACCGCAGGCCAGAATGGCATCATTCAGCGCCCGGCTTTTTTCAAGAACATAGGAGATCAAAGCCGGATCGCCGCTGTTTCCGCTGTAAAGCCCGGCCGTCGCCTGCCCCTCAATCGCTTCGGCAACGCCCCCGCCCTGGTGGGAGATGACGACAGGTATGCCAAGAAGGTCAACCATATACGCCTGATCTATGCCAAAATAAGTTTCGACGATGCCTTCCGCATTGAAAAGCTCAGGCGGGTTTGCGGCCCGGTTCCATACCCAAATCGCCGACATCGCGATGGAGCCATGATCTGTCGGCACCACGCCCGACAAGCCGACAGACCCTGAAAGCAGATCGGGACTGACGCTATTTTTATAATCAAACG
>JBDHTU010000204.1:0-3378 GCA_039808805.1 Micavibrio sp. | reverse complement strand
GCCATTTGCACCGTCGTCATGGAGGAGCCGCAGAAACGGTTGACGGTCGCGCCCGCGACGGAATTGGGGAGGCCCGCAAGCTGGGCCACGATCTTGGCGAGGTTGAAGCCCTGTTCGGCCTCAGGAAACGCGCAGCCCATCAGGATATCTTCGATATCGGCAGGATTGACCCCGGTTTCCGCAATCAGGGCCTTGATCACCTCGGCGGCCATGTCATCGGGGCGGACACCCGCCAGCGCGCCCTTTCCGGCCGCGTGGAACGGGGTTCTTTTATAACCGCAAATGACGACGGATTTTTGCATGGGATTCCCTCCTGACACCAATATTGTAGCGCACAAAAATGATAATACTCTTAATACCTTAATAGATAAATGGGGCATCAGTCCATGCCTTTCAAGGCGGCATATTTTTATGCGCTGGCCTTGCGGTTTCGTTTGACATCACCGCCAAAATCAGGCAGCTAGAAACCCCTGTCATAACCGATTGAAACCAAGCCCGACGGAGGGAATTTTGGCCGACCTTAAAGGACTGAAACGAATTTGTATGAGCTGCGGTGCGCGCTTTTATGACCTCAACAAAAAGCCGATTATCTGCCCCAGCTGCAATGTAGAGTTTACGGGCGAAATCAAGGTCAAATCCCGCCGCGGACGCCTGCCCGCAGACGTCGTTGCCGAATCCCAGGTCGATGAGGACACCGCCGCAGAAGAAGTCGAAGAAGAAGACACCGAGGAAATCGAGTCTGATGAAGACACGGTCAGCCTCGACGAAATCGAAGAAGGCGACGACGAGGACGGCGACGAAGACACGCTGGACGTCGATGATGAAGACCTCGACGATCTGGATGACGAGGATCTCGACGATCTGGACGATGACGATATCGATGAAGACATCGCCGAAGAAGACGACGAGGACAAGTAATCATTCCCCGGGCATTCTTTACCGCAAAGCTATTCGTGAAATCCGGCCTGAGCGACGATCAGGCCGGACTTTTTTCCGACGCGTTCGCAGACGACGCCGTTTCCTTTTCCTGCCGCAAGGACCAGGGTGGATGGGAGTTGTTCTGGACCTTCGGGGAAGGCACCGCGCCGGTGAAAGAAAATCTTGTGACGCGGCTGGGCTATCTTGGCGAGGCGCTGGGCCTGCCCTCTGCCCTGTTCGAAGACATTGAGATCACGGAGATGGAAGACCGCAACTGGCTGGCCGAAAGTTACCGCGCGCTGCCGCCGCTGACCATCGGGTCTTTCTTCGTCTATGGATCGCATTATGACGGCGCGGTGCCGGACGGCAAAATCCCGCTGCTAATCGAAGCGGCCACCGCCTTCGGGTCCGGCGAGCACGGCACGACGTCCGCCTGCATGCAGGCCATCGAACATGTCAAGACCACCAGCTTTGCGCCGCGCAACATCCTCGACATGGGGTGCGGGTCCGGCATTCTGGCCGCCGCCGCCGCGCGGCTCTGGCCGGATGTTCCCGTTTTTGCCGCCGACAACGACCCGGAATGCGTGATCGTCACCGGGCGCCATCTGGAGAGCAACGATATCGGCAACGTCCATGCCTATGAGAGCGAGGGATATGACCCGGCTTCCGCCGTGTGGAAAGACGCACCCTACGATTTCATCATCGCCAACATCCTGGCGGGGCCGCTGATCGAGATGGCGCAAGACCAGTCCAGGGCATTGGCCAGCGGCGGCTACCTGATCCTGTCCGGCACGCTGCGCGAACAGGCGGACCGCGTCCTTGGCGCCTATACGCCATACGGCCTGCGCCCAGCCGGGGAATTTCCGGGCGGCGAATGGATGACCCTTCTTTTAAGGAAAGACTAGATGCGCTTGTTTTCGCGGCGGGTGAGACCGTCCGAAAAGGCGGCGCGCAGGTTGCGGCCCATCGTCTCCTCGCTGCGGTACAAAAACGCCTGAGACGGGTGAAGCTTGTAAATGCGCAGGACGCGCGCGACATCAGGCACCTGTCCGGCCATGATCTGGCGGATCAGGAACAGCCCGGCCCCCACGGCCCGGTCGGCGGACCGCTTCGTGTGCGGCATGGCGGTGTCGAAAGCACGGATATCGTCAATAAAACATTCCCGCGGCAGGGAAGGATCAAACCGGTCCATCAGCGTAAAGGAAAGAACGGGGTATTCGATGCTTTCATTCAGGATGGAATATTCCCAGCCCTCTATGCGGATATCGTGACGAAACAGCTTCATATCCTGCTTGAATAGCGGCACGGATTCGATGCGGTATTGCAGCCCGTAGATCCGCGCCTTGCCAATATCCTTGGCCAGCGCCTGACCGGAAGACTGCTCAACAACGGCGAACTGGCTCCACCCCGCAGGCGGCCATAATATGGTAGTTTCTAGATGACCCATCACTCGCTCCCCCTGATGCGTTGGCCGCATCTTAAGTTTCGTGACACCCGATCCCAACGTTTTCTTGCTTGTCTTTGAGTGAATATGAGTAAAACCGAAAATTAGAAAAAGATCAAGATATAATTTTCCGAAATAACTGAATTTACGTGCAATAAGAATGGGTTAGCTTATAGCTTTTTGCTGTTTCCCCAAGTTAGTCTTGAGAAAATACGCGATTACGTAAATCAAAAAGATACAGCAAAATAAAATAGTACATATAAATTTCCTGCACTTCGCTGACCCTTGTGAATACCCCGCCATGCATAAAATGTTCGGCGATTTCCTGTACCGTATAGGGCACCAGCACCCCGAGCGCCGTCACGCACAACGTGGCCGAGGGATAAAAGGAAGCAAAGCGGGACGGCAGCAGAGAGGGCCTCCAGCGGCGAAGCGCCGGAACGACCAGCCCGCCGGCCACGATACCGGCAAAAAGCAGAAGCCGCGGCTTCTGGTCCAGCCAGGAGGAGGTATTGTGCAGGTTGGTTTCATTCTGGTCGTTGAACTGCGCCCAATATTCAGGCGTCGACCAGTTGAGGATATGCTGGCCCCAGCTGATTTCCTCACCGAAGATATAAAGACTGCCCAAGGCGGCGGCGGCGAGGACGAAGCCGATTTCTTTCTGCGTTTTCCAGTTCACTTTGAAAAGCAGCCGAAGCGCGAAAAGAAGCGCCGCCCCGATAAAAACAGACTGCAACATTTCATGCGGGCCGCTTTCGGAATGCAGAGGAGCCAGTTCTTCCCGCGTGAAGCTGAGTTCAAGCGCGATCTGGGCCAGCATCATCAGGATCGGTACGACAAGCCAGAAAAAAAGCGGAACGGTTCGGTCTTTCATGAAACCGAGTTTATTCCACCGTGACGGATTTGGCTAGGTTCCTTGGCTGATCGACATCCGTACCCTTGGCGACGGCGACATGGTAAGCCAGAAGCTGGACCGGGATGGCATAGAGGATCGGCGCGACGAAGGGGTCCACCGC
>JBDHTU010000203.1:0-3429 GCA_039808805.1 Micavibrio sp. | reverse complement strand
GGCTGCGCGGATTACAAACCCGCGCCGACCGTCATCAATATCGAACTGGAACTGCCCGATCCCGTCTACGACCTGTCCCGGACGATCAAGGAAATCAACAAGGGGCAGAGTTCGGATGACTGGCTCCGGAAAAACGGCATGCAGAAAATCTGGAAATCTTCGGACATGATGATGCTCGGCTATGCCGAAGGCGGCATGGCGATGATGACCAGCGGGAAATTCAAGACGACCAACTATGATCGTTACGGCGTCTATTACTGCCCTTATGTCACGCATCTGGACCTTGCCATGATGTTCCGCACGCGCATCGTCATCCCGAAGGAGTTCAAAAAAGGCGGCTGCCGCTTTAACGCCGTCCATGCGCATGAATACAGGCATTACAAGGCGAACCGCGATGTGGCCGAGGAATTCGTGCGCCGTCTGCACAAGGACCTTCCCGTCATCATCCGCGAAATCGAAACGCGCCAGCCTTATGTCGAAGGCAAGGATATGAACCAAACCGTAGAGGCCATGAAGACGGCGTTACGGGATGCAATCGAGTCCTACATTATGATGAGCATGATGGAAGAGGGCGAGCGCCGGAACGGCATGATCGACACGCCCGAAGAATACGCCGCCGCAGGTCCCATCATGAAGGCGTGCAGGGATTAGAGGCCGGGATATCTTTACAGGCGCCGTTTCTTTCCCGGCATCATATCTATTCTATACAGGTTGGTTTTTACGCTGCCTTGGCGGTCTTTTCCGCGCCCTTGACGTTCTGTTGGATCAGCCACCACGCCGCTTTGCCGACGATCTTGCCCGCCGCGCCCTTGGGGTCGAACCCGCAGGCCTTGAACACCATGGCGACCGCGCGGTCCACCTGCGGCTCCTGGTAATAGGAATAGGCGCGCTTCATGTATTCGCGGCTCCAGACTTTGCGGTCGTATTGCTCGTTGTCGTTCGCGTTGGCGGCGAAGAAGGCGTAGGACAGCTCGTCGTCCTCGCTCTCGGCGATCCGGCCCAGCGCGACTTTCAGGCGCTTGAAGCGGCTCAAATTCTCTTTTTTCACATAGCGGTTCAGCGTGTCGTAGAACAGCTTGTAATGGCGGAATTCGTCGCCCGCGATCTTGGCGCAGATCTCTTTCAGGACAGGCTCTTCCGTGCTGGTGCCGATGGCGGAGTAATAGCTGGACGTTCCCGTCTCCACCATGCACCGTGCGACCATCTCGCCCGCGCGTGATCCGCGCACGGATGTGTCATTGTTGATATGCTCGATCTTGTAGCCGGCGCGGAACTTGGCCATCGCCTCTTCGAGGCTCCAGCTTGGGTCCACCGTCTCCGCCCATTTGCCGAGGGACTTTCCGTGCTGCACTTCCTCGGTCGCCCAGCAGCGCGACATCGCCTGGAATTCCGGATCGTCGGCGAACACCCGCTCCAGATAGGCGGAATAGGCGACCGCGTTGTATTCGACCAGCGCCGCCGCCTTAACCACTTTGATCAGGTCGGGCGTGACCTTCGTCCTGTCGATCTTGCCGTAGTCGATCTCGTTCATATCCCAGTGCGGCAGGCTCATAAGCGGCTCCTTTGAAGCTCGGTGAAATAAGGCTCGGATGAGTTTTACCCCCCTTTGCCCGGTGTTGCAAGAATATCACTTTGCACAGGGGAATCAGGCCCTTGTAAAATAATTATTGATATCCGGGAAAATAATGCTACATACTCAAATTAACGCACGTGTCTATGGCCCTTCCCACATGGAAGTTATGGTTATGCTACGACGGAAAACTAGCTGTTAACCGGAGCGATGAGCTCCCTTTAATTTAGGGTTTTAACCGATGTACCACAACCACCCGGACGGGGCGTTTGCCTCGTCGCACATTCAAAATCCTGCAAAAATCGACAATCTCGACGCGTATATCAAACAAACGCGCCCCCGCTATCCCGTGGCCGTTCTGCGCCCGGAAAAACTGACGGCCCGTGCGGCGGAATTCGTTTCGCTCTTTCCGGGACGCATCCTTTACGCGGTGAAATGCAATCCGGACGAACGCGTGCTGCGCGCTTTGATCGCGGGCGGGCTGGATAGCTTCGACTGCGCTTCCATCGGTGAGATCAAGCTTGTCCGCTCGATCAAACCGGACGCGACGATCTATTTCATGCACCCGATCAAGAGCCGCGAGTCGATCCGCGAGGCCTATTTCAACCACGGCATCCGCGCCTTCGTCCTCGACACGGCGGACGAACTGCAAAAGATCGTCGAGGAAACGAAGAAGGCGAAAGACCTCACGCTGTTCGTGCGCATGGCCGTGCCGAAGCAGAAAGTCACGACGGATTTCTCCGCGAAATTCGGCGCGAACCCGATGCTGACCGGCGAATTGCTGCGCATGGCACGTAAACACACGGCCCGGCTCGGCCTCTCGTTCCATGTCGGCACCAACTGCATCGACACGGGCGCTTACGGCCATGCGGTCAAAGTCGCTACGGATGTCATCAAGGCGTCCGGCGTTGATGTCGAAGCCATCGATATCGGCGGCGGTTTCCCGGCGACCCTCGACCCTGCAAACCCGCCGCCTCCGCTGTCAGAATTTATCGGCGCGGCCATGGGCTCGCTCAAGGACGCCGGTATGGAGCACATCCAGATGCTCTGCGAACCCGGCCGCGGCATGGTCGCGGCGTCCGGCCAGCTGGTCGTGCGCGTCGAAGGGCGCAAGGGCGACCTGCTGTTCCTGAACGACGGCACCTATGGCGGCATGTTCGAAGGCGGCCCGTCCTGCGACCTGCCGTATCCCACGCGCATGATCCGCGCCAAGGGTGCAAAGGCTTCGACGACGCTGACGCCGTTCCGCTTCGCCGGCCCGACCTGCGATTCCGTGGACATGCTCAAAGGCCCGTTCCTGCTGCCCGAAGACATCCGTGAAGGCGATTTCATCGTGATGGATCAACTCGGCGCGTACGGGGAGACGACCCGCACCAACTTCAACGGCTTCACCGAAGTCGTGAAGGTTGAACTGGCGGAGAAGAAAGCCAAGGCCAAACTGCGCAAGGTCGCGTAAAGCCCCAGAAAATAAGGTCACGAAAAACCCGCCATCCCGGCGGGTTTTTTTACGTCCAAAATATTATTAGGAATTAAGTCATATATCATGTATAGTGCTCTTATCAACACCACCCGTGCGTCCGCAAGGCCGCGCGGGTTTTTTTATGGAGAAAAAATATGAGCATAATGCCGCTATCTGAAGAACAGCGCCGCAAACAAGAAGAAGAAAGAAAACGCAACCAGCCCGGATTGATCCGCATCCTTGCCGGAATGGCAGGGTCTGGGCCTGTCATTGATCCGGGGCCGATTCTTCGAAGCAACGTTGGCAATAACATGGACAATGAGGATGAAGATGTTCGGACCGTTAGAAACATGCTGGATATTTTAACGGAGCGCACAGAAGCGAACCGCGAAACGGACCC
>JBDHTU010000202.1:0-3435 GCA_039808805.1 Micavibrio sp. | reverse complement strand
GCCGCCGAAATCATGCGCAGGGCGATGGGGCCCAAAACTCCAAAAAACGGGTAACGTTTCAAAAACGCGTTACATCAGGCTTAGGCAATATTTTTCAAAAGCCCAGCCGTATTCGCCTTCCCAGCGATTATCGGTTTCTCTCAATTCCTCGCTCATGGATCTTCCCGTGCCGAGAACTTTGGGAATAACGCCGCGAAGTTCGGTCAGATGGGGGCAGTCTACTTCCCGCACCTGTTTATAAGCGCAATTCAAAAAATCAAATGTGGCGGACGCCGCATTTTCATGAATGCCGACGATGCCGAAGACCGCGATGCCTTCCCGCCCTTCGCAGAAATCCTTCAACTCCTGACCGGTAGCCGGGCGTGGCGGACCGGGCAGCGGTTCCTGCGCCTGTACCGGCATAGCTACGGCGGCGGAAGTGATTGATAATACAGCAAATGCGTTCGAGAGTTTTGACATGGAGGCACAATATCTCCCCCTATTAATTATGTCAATTAAATTATTCTGCTGCGACTTTGGCCGATGCCTGAATGGCCGCGGCCTTTTCCTCAATCATCGCGACGATATGGTCGACGATGGATTTGTCGCCCGCATTGAAACGGTGCGCCTTCTCCCCGCCGATGTAGATCTGGTGATTGTCCTGTCCGCCGCCCGTGAGGCCTATATCGGTCATCAGCGCCTCTCCCGGCCCGTTGACGACGCAGCCGATGATGGAAACGGTCATCGGCGTGGTGATATGCGCGATCCGCGCTTCCAGTTCCGCAACGGTATCGATGACCTTGAACTGCTGGCGCGCGCAGGACGGGCACGCGATGACGTTCACGCCGCGGTGACGAAGGCCGAGCGATTTGAGAATGTCGAAGCCGACCTTTACTTCCTCTACCGGGTCGGCGGACAGCGACACGCGGATGGTATCGCCGATCCCCGCCCACAAAAGATTGCCCATGCCGATGGAAGATTTGATGGTGCCGGACCGCAGGCCGCCGGCCTCGGTAATGCCGAGATGCAGCGGGTAATCACATATGTCCGCCAATTGCTGGTAGGCGGCGACAGCCATGAAAACATCGGACGCCTTGCACGAAATCTTGAAATTGAAGAAGTCATGGTCTTCGAGGATTTTGATATGGCGCTGCGCGGATTCCACCATCGCGTCCGGGCATGGTTCGCCGTATTTATCGAGCAGGTCTTTCTCCAGCGAACCGGCATTGACACCGATGCGGATGGAACAGTTGTGATCCTTCGCGGCCTTGATGACTTCCTTCACGCGCTCTTCCGAGCCGATATTGCCCGGATTGATGCGAAGGCAGGCCGCGCCGTTTTGCGCCGCCTCTATCCCGCGTTTGTAATGAAAGTGAATGTCCGCGACGATGGGCACCGAGACCTGCGCCGTGATTTGTTTCAACGCAGCGGAGGATTCTTCATCCGGACAGGAAATACGCACGATATCCGCGCCCGCGGCCTCCAGCGCCCTGACCTGCGCGACCGTGGCGGCGATATCATGGGTCAGCGTGTTGGTCATCGATTGTACGGTGATGGGCGAATCCCCGCCCACCGGGACGTTGCCGACCCAGATTTTCCGGCTTTGCCGCCGGGAGATCATCCGCCAAGGGCGCACTGAATTATGATCGCCTGCCATGGGCAGCTATGTAGCAGGAAACGGACGAAAATCCAACAATTCCGATGGGTCAGTCGCGCCCCGGCTGGTCAGGACACCAGCGTTTGCGGTCCGGCCCGCAGAACAGGCTCTTGCCGCCGGGTGGAATTTTTTCAAGGTTGAACCGTGCGGGATTGTGGACGATTTCGTAAGACTGTCACGTTGCGTCTCGCGGTGACGGGGAATGTATCACGATTGCCGTGATGTCAGATCAATTCAGCGAAACGACGCCGCTGGCCACGGCCATATTGGCCAGCAGCAACACCAGTATGACGGACAGCAGGATGATCTGTTTGTTTTTTGCGCTCATATTTTCAATCATACTCAATGATATTAGTTAACGGGATAGTTTTTCAAGAGTTGGTCTGCATCCAGCGGAATTCTGCGCTTTATCTGCCCTGCCTCGCCCAGGGGCGGCATGTCTTTTCCATCGATTTTAACCTTTATGCCCCCGGCGTTGCCCGTCGCCATCACAAGCCCCGGTTCGTTCGGAACGAGATACATGTCGTTGGGTTTCAGCACCTGGCGCAAAATCGCCTCCCCGCGCGCATTGCGGATTTCAACCCACGCGGCGTCCGTGATTTGGAGCACGATGCGGTTGGTGTTTTTCGGCGGTTCCGGCTGCGCCGCGGGCGCGGCCTGAGGCGCCGCAGCGGCAGGCGGCGCGGCGGCAGTCCCGGCCTGTGACGGCGGCGGCGCGGATGCGCCGGTATCACCGACCAGCGCGGGCGCCTCGCTCAGTTGTGATTTGGTCAGAGGCTCCGGCACGGGCGGGATCGTCGCCTCTTCCGCCTTTGGGAACATCATGAAGGAGATAAAGCCTATCAGCACCAGAACGCCGAACAGGCTGCCGCCGATGATAAACAGGTTGGGCGTCTTGCTTTCCGACGCGGCGACAGGAAAGGACAGGTCCGGTTTTTTCTGCTTCGCGCCGGATTGCTGCTTGTACAGCTGGACCATCTTGTCGCCGTCGAGGCCCAGATATTCCGAGTAGGACCGGACGAAGCCAAGCGCGTAAACGCGGCCCGGCAGTTGCGAATGATCCCCGGTTTCCAGCGCCTCCAGCTGCGAGGCGCGGATGCGCAGGACGACCTCCACCTGCTGCAGCGTCTGGCCGTAATGGCGGCGCGTACGGCGCAGAATTTCCCCCACCGGCATGTCGGTGTGGAAATTCAGGTCCAGTTCCTGATCTTTCTGGTCCAAAAGGACGGCGTCGTCTTCTTCCATTACGGAGAATACATTAGGATATAAAACCGCGAGATTCCAGTGGGCTGCGCGCTTTTATCCCGACATTAGGCCGCTTTGTTTTCGAGACCGTAAGCAGCATGGAGCGAACGCACGGCGAGTTCGAGATATTCCTTGCCGATCAACACCGAAATCTTGATCTCAGACGTGGAGATGACCTGGATATTGATCCCCTTTTCCGCCAGCGCGGAGAACATCGTCTGCGCCACGCCCGCGTGGGAACGCATGCCGATGCCGACAACGGAAACCTTCACCACGTCGGTATCGGTGCGGATTTCGATATTCTTGAAAATATCATGGGAGCGAAGCACTTCCTGCGCTTTGTGAAGATCGCCTTCGGGCACCGTAAAGGTCATGTCGGTCGTCTTGCCATCCGGGGAGATGTTCTGGACGATCATATCCACATTGATGGCGGCATCGGCCAGCGGGCCGAACACTTTGGCGGCGACGCCCGGCACATCCGGCACGCCGATGATCGTCACCTTCGCCTCATCCTTCGCAAAGGCGACGCCGTTCACCACATATTGTTCCATGAT
>JBDHTU010000201.1:0-3449 GCA_039808805.1 Micavibrio sp. | reverse complement strand
ACAACATCGCCATGGCCGTTGATATATTTGGTTGTCGAATGAATGACGATATCCGCGCCAAGGTCGAACGGTTTTTGTAAAACAGGTGACAAAAACGTGTTGTCGGCGGCGACAATCGCCCCTGTGCGCCGCGCGATTTTTGCCACTGCTTCGATGTCCGTGATGCGGAGCAGGGGATTGCTGGGTGTTTCAATCAAAACGAGTTTGGGTTTGCAGGCGAAGATGGCGGGCAGGCTCTCTGTTTTCGTCAGGTCCGCAAACAAAACGTCGAACTGTTTTTTTGCGGCCCGCGTCTGGAGGAGGCGGTACGTACCGCCGTAACAATCATGCGGTGCAACCACAAGATCGCCGGGGGAAAGCAGAGAAAAAACAAGATCGAGTGCGGCCATACCGGAAGAGGTGATGACGGCGTCATGCCCGCCTTCGAGCGCTGCAATCGCGCGGCCCAATTCGTCCCGCGTCGGGTTGCCGCTGCGCGAATAATCATAGGGGCGTTTCTTGCCGAACCCATCGAAGGAATAATTGGTGGACAGGTACAAGGCCGGTGTGACCGAACCGTGGAGCGGATCCTTATCGACGCCTGCCCGGGCCGTTTTTGTACAGGGTTGCCATTGGGTTTCAAAATTATTTTCGCTCATGTCCATCTCCTTCAAGCCAATAAAAAAACCGGTCGCAAAGGGCGATCCGGCCGGTGAAAAAGACTGTCTTTGTTCAGACATGGCTTCGTTCATCTTCCGGCATATCGCCGCAGGATTTAGCACCTTGCAGATCACCATCCGGTGTCTACAGGTTGCTTCAGCGTCACAGGGCCTGTCCCTCGGCTGATCTTGATGATGTCTTATGATAACCAGAAAAACGGGGTGCCTGTCAAAAACTATTTCACAGGGGCCAGCGCGGCGGTGAGCATTTCGGCCTTGTTCAGCGTATAGAAATGCAGGTGCTGCGCGCCGGATCGGGTCAGGTCTTCGATCTGCCACCGGAGAATATCGGCGGCGATTTTGGGGTGGTCCGTTTCTGTGATGCCGTTAAACCGTGCCTGCAGGTCCGGCGGAATATAGGCCCCGCAGCGGCCCGCGAATTTCAGCATGCTTTCATAATTGCCGATCGGCAGGATGCCGGGAACGACCGGCGTCGTGATGCCCGTCGCCGCGGCTTTTTTCAAAAAATCGTTGTACCGGCCATGGTCGAAAAAGAACTGGGTGATGGCGCGGTCCGCCCCCGCGGCGCATTTCTTTTTAAGGGCCAGGATATCGGCGGCGGCGTCCGGCGCGTCGGGATGCTTGTCAGGGTAGGCGCCGACGGAAATTTCGAAGGGATGCCTTGCCTTGATTCCTTCAATAAAATCCGATGTGTATTGGTAATAATCGAGATCGGGGTCGAGCGGCCAGTGCAGGTCCGCGGGAAGATCGCCGCGTAATGCCACGACATGGCGGATGTTTGAATCCCATAGTCTATCCAGATAGATATCGATCTCGCGGCGCGTGGTGGACACGAAGGTCAGGTGGCAGGCGAGGGGGATATCGGTTACGCCCTGCAAAGCCTGAAGGGTTTTCAGTGTTCCGTCGCGGGTGGACCCGCCTGCGCCGAACGTCACCGTCATAAAAGTAGGGTTGAGGGCGGAGAGGGTCTTTACGGTTTCCAGCAGCGCCGCTTCGCCCTGCGGCGTTTTGGGCGGGAAAAATTCAAAACTGATGCTCGGCTTGGTCATGCGCATTCAGTCTTGCGTAAAAAACGCGTAAAAGTCGAGGGGTTTGTTTCAAGGGAACCGGCGGACGTTCCCGCCGTTTTGATAGGGGAGCATTTTACAGGAGATGAAGCATGCATGGCCGTGCCGGTGTTGACGAAAGCGAATTTTATATGTGGCGCGCCGTGTTCGCGTTCACCTATGTTGACAATGTTTTGTCGCTTGAAGAACAGGAATTGCTCCGGGCTTATCTGAAGAAAGTGCCGTTTTCGGCGGAGCAACTGGCCACCCTGAAAAAGGATTTGCAACATCCCGGGGACGTGGTCGGGCTTTACCGCAAGATAACAAGGTCTGAAGACAAGGAGCGTTTTTGCGTTCTGGCCCGCGCCATCGTCTGGTGCGAAGGCGACATCACCGCCCAGGAAAAAGCCATTCTAAAAAAAGTGTCTTGTTTTGAAGACGATGAAGAAGAGATGGAAATCCTCGAATCCACCCGCGACCACCCCTGCTTGAAGACCTATTACCAGCAATATGCCAGGGCCGGGATGATGGGGCTCATGGATATCCCGCATTCCGTGGAGCTTCGCGCCTGAGGGCGCCGCTGTTCCCTTTACATTATCCATATTTTCGTCTATGACCTTGTCATGACAAGCACAGCCGCACAAACCGCCCCCCTTTCCCTTCCCCAGCATGACCGTATCCTGATCCTCGATTTCGGGTCTCAGGTCACGCAATTGATCGCCCGCCGCCTGCGTGAGAGCGGCGTTTACTGTGAAATCTGGCCGTACAACCAGGCGGATGAGGCAAGGGTCAAAGCCTTCCATCCCAAGGGAATCATCTTTTCGGGCAGCCCGTGCAGCGTCTATGCCGAAGGCGCGCCGCACCCGCCGACATATCTGTATGATCTCGGGCTGCCGATCTTTGGCATCTGTTACGGCCAGCAGGTGATGATGCACCAGCTGGGCGGCAAGGTAGAAGGCGGTGACACTCGCGAATTCGGGAGAGCCTATATCGACGTGATAGAGCAGAGCGCCATCACGGCGGACGTGTGGGCCAAGGGCGCACATGAACAGGTATGGATGTCTCATGGCGACCGGGTGACGAACATCGCGCCTGGCTTCAAGGTCATCGCGAAAAGCGAAGGCGCGCCCTATGCCATCATCGCGAATGAAGAACGCCGCTTCTGGGCGACGCAGTTCCACCCGGAAGTCGTGCATACGCCCCACGGCGCGCAGCTTCTGAAAAACTTCACCCACAAAATCTGCGGCTGTACCGGCGACTGGACCATGGCCGCCTTCCGCGAAGAATCCATCGCCAAAATCCGCGCGCAGGTCGGCAAGGGAAAAGTCATCTGCGGCCTGTCCGGCGGCGTCGATTCATCCGTGACCGCCATCCTGCTGCACGAAGCGATCGGTGACCAGTTGACCTGTATCTATGTCGATACCGGTCTGATGCGCGCGGGCGAATCCGAACAGGTCGTCAAAATGTTTCGCGACCATTATAACATCCCGCTGATCCACGAAGATGCATCTGAAATCTTCCTCGGCGCGCTAGAAGGGGTCAGCGACCCGGAAGTCAAGCGCAAGACCATCGGCAAATTGTTTATCGACGTATTCGATGCGCGGTCCAAAGAAGTGGGCGGGGCGGAATTCCTCGCGCAGGGAACGCTCTACCCGGACGTCGTGGAATCCGTCTCCGTCATCGGCGGTCCGTCGCAGACGATCAAATCCCACCACAATGTCGGCGGCCTGCCGGACTATATGAA
>JBDHTU010000200.1:0-3450 GCA_039808805.1 Micavibrio sp. | reverse complement strand
TTCAGATGCTCCCCATTCCCAAAGCCGATTTCGAAAACCGTTTCACGCGAAGGATTGGCAAACAGGGAAGAGGGATCGAGCGTGCCATCTTCGGTTACGCGGTCTGCAGGAACGGTCAGCCGCGGCAGGACGTCATCAATCGCAGCCTGACGGGATTCTCCCATCGGGCGGCCAAGACGGCGGCCGAACACACGGCGGCGGGCTTCCTTGGTAAAAGCGAGAGGTATTTTAGCCATGGAACGGGCTTTTAAATCAGCCCAGAATATCCTGCAAGGGTTTTACGAGGTCGAGCTTTTCCCAACTGAAACCGCCGTCTGCTTCGGGCTTGCGGCCAAAGTGCCCGTAGGATGCCGTGCGGGCGTAGATCGGGCGGTTGAGATTCAAGTGTTCGCGAATGCCGCGCGGGGAAAGGTTTATGACCTTGCCGATGGCATTTGCGATATGCGCCTCATCCACCGTGCCGGTGCCGTGCGTGTTGACGTACAGCGAGATAGGCTTTGAAACGCCGATGGCATAGGAAACCTGCAACGTGCAGCGTTCGGCATATCCGGCCGCGACGATGTTCTTGGCGACATAACGCGCGGCGTACGCGGCGGAACGGTCAACCTTCGTCGGGTCCTTGCCGGAGAACGCGCCGCCGCCGTGCGGGGCGGAGCCGCCATACGTATCAACAATGATCTTGCGCCCGGTGAGGCCGGAATCGCCAACCGGACCGCCGATCACAAAGCGACCGGTAGGGTTGATATAGATTTCTTTTTCCGCTGGCATCCATCCTTCGGGCAGGACCTTTTGAATGTACGGAATGACCATGGCGCGGACATCGTCCTGCGTCAGCCCTTCGGCATGCTGGGTAGATACAACGACCGCGTTGGCGCGGACGGGTTTTCCGCCGCGATATTCCAGCGACACTTGAGACTTCGCATCCGGTTCCAGCCTGGACAAAACGCCTTTGTGGCGGTCTTCGGCCAGCAGGCGCAAAATTTCATGGCTATAGTGAATGGCGGCGGGCATAAGTTCCGCCGTTTCGGTGCAGGCATAACCGAACATGATTCCCTGGTCGCCTGCGCCTTCATCCTTGTTGCCGGCGGCATCGACGCCGACGGCGATATCCGCGGACTGCGCGTGAACGCGACAGTCGATTTGAACCTTGTTCCAGTGAAAGTCGTCCTGTTCATACCCGATTTTTTTGATCGTCTGGCGGGCGATGTCTTCCATGATTTCCCGGGTGATGGAGGCGGGGCCGCGTACCTCACCGATCAAGCCGACATAATTCGTCGTGGCCACCGTCTCAATGGCGGTGCGGGCCTCCGGCATTTCGCCAAGAAAGCGATCGACAAGCGCATCCGAAATCTGGTCGCAGATTTTATCCGGGTGCCCCTCAGACACGGACTCAGACGTGAAAATATAATCCTGAAGCGCCGGCTGGTTTTCGGCTATGGGTTTTTGCATCGCGTTTAACATATTTTCCTGAATAAAATAGCGTTGATCCGCAAGGCTACTATTCACAAGGGCGTCTTGGCAATCTTTATGAATCCTGGTTTTTCAGGTTTTCAGCCATGCTCCGTACAAGTTTGAACAGATCCTTGCGAAGCTTGGGATTTTCGATGGAGTAGTATACGCGGATCAATTCAAGCGTTTCCTTGCGGCGCATGACATCATCCGGTCCTTCAAAGGTGGACTGTTCCCCTTCGGCAAACCCCTGTGCGGTGTTTTGGTTGTGGCCGGAATTCTCAAAGAAAAAGCTGACCGGGATGTCCAGGACCTTGCTGAATTCAAAAAGGCGGCTGGCGCTGATACGGTTGGCGCCGTTTTCGTATTTTTGAATTTGCTGGAAAGTGATGCCCACCTGCTCAGCCAGTTTTTCCTGGCTCAATCCCAAAAGGGCGCGGCGCTGACGAAGCTGTATGCCAACATTTTCATCGATGGAATTGGCCCGGCCTTTCTTTTTGAGAGATGAGGTTTTCGATATGGTTTTTGTTTTGCCGAGCATACTATCCCCACGAATAACTACACAGAAACATAAAGCTGTCCTACGGGTCTGCATAAGCTTTATGGCAATGGGAGAGTAGCAACCAGTACTTTGGTATGCAAGCGGTCTTTTATATATCTATCCCAAGGGTCAGGATGCCATTCCCGTCGACCGCTTACATAGAAGCCGTACGAGCCAGATCAAGGCCAATGCCGGATACAGCATCTGCAAAAGCCACGGCCATGGAAGCCGGCGATCGGGTAAGGGCGCGGGCAGATACGTGACAATGCTGGCTTCATGGAAAATATCGGCCTGTTCGACCACGCGGCCCATGGGATCGATCACGCCGGAAATGCCTGTGTTTGCCGCACGTACAACGGGCAGGCCTTCTTCGATGGCGCGCATCCGGGTCTGGGCGAAATGCTGGTGCGGGCCGGCACTGTCGCCGTACCAGCCGTCATTGGTGACATTGACGATCCATGCGGGGCGGGGACCGCCGCGCCGTGTAACCTGATCGGGGAAGATGACTTCATAGCAGATCAGCGGGCTGAACGGCGGGATTCCCGTACGTTCGATAGTCATGGGGCCTGTGCCGCGTTCGAACCCTTTAAAGGCCGCGACGGGTTTCAGAGGTATCCAGTCCTGGAACGGGATGAATTCGCCGAAAGGCACGAGGTGATATTTATCGTAGGCCTGAAGCGCCATCATTTGCTTGTTAAGGAACAGGACGCTGTTGGCGTAGCGAATGTCGTTTTCACCGGCAACGATGCGGCGGAGCACGCCGGATACGAGGTAGGAATTGGACAATGTATAGCTCTCCAGCGCCTCGCGGATACGGTCCATATTTTCCGGTACCATGTAGACGGTGGGGGAGATGGCGGTTTCCGGCCAGACGATAAAAACATTGTCCGGTTGCGGGTCCGCGAACTTTGCGCTGCGTGAGAGGCTGAGGATTTTCAGGAAATTGTCCTGAAGCGCGACCGGGTCCCATTTCATATCCTGAGGAATATTCGGCTGGACGACGACGACGCCGTTCTTTTTATCGAGGACCGTCGGATGGGCCTCCAGCCGGACCTGCCCGCCGAGATAGGTTGCGGTCAAAGTAAGCGCTAAGAGTGCGATTGCAATTACATTAAATCTGATTCCGCGTCGTGTTGTGAGCAGGTATCCGCCGAGCGCCGCCCATGCGATGCTGATCAGCGTCAATCCATAGGCGCCGACGAAATGCGCCAGTTGCGCCATGGGCAGATGATCTGCCCAGACATAGCCGTAAAGATTCCAGGGAAAGCCGGTGAAGGCGTGGCCGCGGCACCATTCCGACATCAGCAGGAAAAAACAGAACGCGGCAAAACCCGGCAGGGTGCGCGGCGATGCGGACATACGCGCGATAGCAAGGAACGTCCCGGTGAACAAAGCGAGCAAAGTGGGAAGGCCGATGACGGAAATAGGCCAGACCCAGGCGAATTCATTCCCTTCGACCA
>JBDHTU010000199.1:0-3454 GCA_039808805.1 Micavibrio sp. | reverse complement strand
CTGCGCCTTCCATGTGTGATAACCGATGATGGCCGCTTCAGTTGCCGTACCAGGGGGCCAACCTGTGATGCCGTATTTCCTACAGCCTGGGCCGCTACGTTCTCTCTCCACGCTGGGAGTGTGCCTGCTGCACAAAACTCCTCGTAAGCGGCCTGATTGCTCTGGAAGACGACTTGATCCGCATCTGGCCCGATAACTTGATCGGGCAAAACGTAGGCACGTCGCCCATACCATCCGGTTTGTAGTGAGCAGTTAATCTGCTTTTTTGGCGCAACGGTTTGCAAAAGATAGCATGACAGCTCACGAAAACTGTATGGGTCGATCAGCACGCCCATCGCAAGAAGAGTGCCACGCAATTCCTCGCCTGAAGCCCGCAAAAGCTCCATCGGCATGGCCCACGTTTTCCATCGCCCTTTGGAATCCTTAAAACGCAGAAAACGCCCAAAATTATTATCACGCCTGTCGGACGTTTGCGCCTCAATGTGCAGCGGGCTGCAAACCCACTTATCCATCAATATGGCTCCGTCATCATCTTCTTCAAAGTATAGATAATACGTGCCTGGTCGCATTAGCTTGCCATTATCCAACCTCGTGAAATCGTCATAAACATGCCAGCAAGGGCGCTTTTCGTATGGGATATGAGGCTCTAAAAGCTCTGGCAGTGGTGGAATTTCTCCAGGCTGAATAACTTTGCTCGTCGGCAAGGATTCCTTTTGAGGCGTAACGTCTGTTACGTCGTTACCCCCTGCTGGCGTTTCAGAAAAACTCAATGGTTTCTGACCTGTAACGGCTGTTACGTCAGTAACGTCATCTGCTGACATATCAGGGATCATGGAGATTTCGCGTATATTGTTGGTCATGCTCGCCCCCAACCTAGTTTTGATAGGTCATTGAAATCGGTGCCTTCCGCGCCCTCAGGAAACTCAGGCACAATCAGCGTGGCCTGTACAAGCCGCGCCGCCTCGATTGCTTTCGCAAGACCAGGATTGCCAGGGGTGAAGCGGTCGTTATCGGCGGCGATGATAATCTTCGCTTCAGGGAAATGTTTCCGCGCTCCTTGCGCGACCTTCGCCAAGTTTCCGGCGTTCATGGCGCAAAGGACAAAATCGCCCATGACTTCATGCAAAGTGGCTCCTGTCGCCCAGCCTTCACAAATGACCAGCCTTGAGAAGGCGTTCATCGTTTCGGAGCCAATCGGACAAAACAGTCCGCTACGGCCCCAGCGCCAGCAGCTTCTCCTTGCCCAGAAAACGGTATTTCAGCCGCCAGTGCTTTGCGCCGTTGGACTTGACCAGCAGATACAAACCGCCGCCATCGGCCAGTTTGTAAGGCTTTTCTCGGACTTCCGCATACTTGCAATCGTTGTTCGTCAGTTTCATCGTACCCCCATCTCTTGAACTGTACCCCTAAAACGTACCCCCAATTCTTCTGACTGTAGGCAACCAAGGACGAATCCACGGTTATCCAATCGCGTGAAAAATGCAATAGCATCAATCACTTGCAAAACATCAGCGAATTGTGGTGAACATCTGCGGAAAAAGAAATGGAGCGGGTGATGGGAATCGAACCCACATAGCCAGCTTGGAAGGCTGGAGCTTTACCACTAAGCTACACCCGCGCTCCTGATGCCTTACAGGTATCGGATGGAGGGGCATGGTGTCAACGCCTATCGCAGTGAAAACAGGTCCTTAATGGAGCGGGCGACGGGTTTCGAACCCGCGACCCTCAGCTTGGGAAGCTGATGCTCTACCGCTGAGCTACGCCCGCGCTCCTGAAAAAACCTTAATCTATCAATCGCCAGGCAAGTTCGATGCCGCCGGGCGGCTTGCCGAACGCCTTGGCGGCGTTGCCGCCGCGCATGACGACTTCCGAAAATTCAACCTTGCGCCCATCCGGCAGCGTCCAGCCGGACGAGCCTTTGGAAAAGCAGAATTGACCGTCGGCGACCCCGAAAATACCGTCCGCCGCACGGGCGGCAAAAGAACGTCCATTGATGTCCAGCGTCACATGTTTGTTGTTCAGTGGGGCAAGGTCAACAGGGTCAACCGAACATTTCATGTTGCCGTAACCGTCCGTGTAGCAGACCGCATTTTTCGGATAGTCTGGAACGCTGTCCCGGATATCAGCGCCGAGATGGGAATAATCGCCATGCGCGATCAGGCCGAACGCCGGCGGGAAGATATCGCGGGAGCGGAACTGCGAGCCATGCTTGTCGCAGTGGATTTCCCGTATCTCAACGGCCGCGTCTTTAATAAACGACAGGGAATAACCGGAATTCACCGCGACGATTTCAACGCCGTTGGAAAGCTTGGCATACGCCAGACCCTCACCCGAGTTTTTAACGCGCGGCGACAGGTCATCTTTGCGCGGTGCGGTGTTCACATAGAATTTATGGCGTTCGCCGAGACGGGAATTGATGGCGGTTTGCGCCAGCACGAAACCCGTAGCCACCGTATCGAAAGCCGGGACGGCAAAAGCGGTGATTTCAGCATCCTTATCGCGAAGTTCATAGTGAAGTTTTTGGGTAACTTCGGCAAAAGCCAAATCGTGCAGATCGCCATAATCAGCAATCACGTAAACCAGCATATCTCTCATTTTTCACCCTTTATTCTATGGCCAGGTTATTCTATGGCCAGGAATTCCAGCCCGTTTTGGCGCAAGTCTTCCAACAGTTCGATCGTTATGTCAACAATTTCCGCCTGGTCGTGCGCCAGTAAAACGTTAACACTTCCCGCCTGTGTCAAATAAGGATCGGACAGGGCTTTTTTCTTCAGATCTTCAACGGATTTGCAGGGCCATTTACCAAGATGGCGGACGGTCAGCATCCAGTCACAATTCGAAAAAGTGTAAAGACAATCATGCGCCGAAGCGATTTCGCCCGTTTTGTACCAGTCATGGGTCACTTTTCCGAACGGCTGAACATACCCGGCGGCGGCAAGATAGCGCTGCAGCTTGTCGCGCTTTTCAAAATCTTCCGGCGTGGGACGATTCATCGACTGGACATTCAGCCCTTCCGCAAAGGCGGCGATCAACGCCGCGCGATCCTGCGCGTCATAGTTATCATAGTCCACGATCCAGCCCGCCGTGCCGCGATCAAGCTGCGGAAAACGGAAATAGCGGTTTTTCTTGGCCACACCGGCAACGGCATAGACTTCTTCCAGCAACCTTTCGGTGCGGTCTATTTCATCGACGATCCAGGCAAAATCTTTCTGGCTGGCGCGCTGGTGCGAGAAAGCATGATTTGCCAGGATGAATCCTTTTTGAATGGCGCGGATTGCCGCCGCGGAATTTTCGGACAGACGATCGCCGCGGCAGAAAAACAGAGCGGGAATTTTGCGCTGCTCCAGATAATCCACCAGATCGTCCATGCGGGCGGATGGAGAATCGTCGATCGTGAGATAGGCTTTCGATGTCAGCATGACATACCCTGCTCTTTTGCCAGCGCGGCAAGACC
>JBDHTU010000198.1:0-3476 GCA_039808805.1 Micavibrio sp. | reverse complement strand
ATCGGCCTCATTCCTTTTGTACACGGCAATGAATCCTTTTCAGAACTGGTGAACGAAGCCGGGGTGGGCTGCTGTGCGGATTTTGACAATCAGCAAAGCGCCGTTGCTTCCTTTTTGTCCATGCCAGCACCGGACCAGGATATGCGTGAAAAAGCCAAAGCCTTCGCAGCCCGTTTTTCTTGGGATGGCCTGATAAAGCGCACGGATGAGGAATACAGGAAATATCTGGCATGAGCGCGGTAGACACCAGTTATCCCGAACAATTCGTCCCGCCGCGCGTATCGGTGGCGGCCTCATTGCTGCCGTTCGGTCTGGTTGCGATCTGCACGGTGTTCAATTTTCTTTTGTGTTTCGTCAACACCAATATCCACCCGGTCACCGCCGGTAATATCGTCATCTGTGAAATTTTCCTGACCATGGCGGCCGTGTACATGGGATTTCACCGGCTAAATCGCCCGAAACTGTTCTGGGTGGCGATTATTGCGATAGATTTCGCCCTGATCCTGATGCTCTCCGTGGCAAAGCAGTACCCGCTTCTTAAACCGCTGAGGGATTTCCTGATCATGCCGGTTTTTCTGGTGCTGGGCATGACGGCCTATGCCAGCGATATTCGAAAGCCGCTATGCTGGCTGACCGCCGTTATCCTTGTGCTGGCGCTGCTGGAGGCGTCGATACCGACGACCTTCCTCGATATCTTTAACTTTAAGCAATACTTCATTTCCAAAGGCGCCATGGAAGATTTGTTCTGGCTGGAGATGAATACCTTCGCCAGCGGTGTGCGGCCGGGCGGACGATTCCTGTTCGATCTTGACGTGCACCGTATTTCTTCGGTCTTTATAGAACCTGTATCCCTCGGCTTTTACGGCCTGATCGTCGGCATGTTCTTTGTTTCCATGAAACATCATGTCAGCAGGGCGCTCTATCTTTCCGTCCTGTTCATGTGTTTCCTTTTGATTTGGCTGGCGGATGGGCGCATGGCCTTTGGCTGTTTTATGATTATGGTGCTTTTCCACGGAGCTTTCGTACGGTTGGATCATCGCTTTAGCCTGATCATATTTCCGCTCGTCTTTTTCTGCGCTTATCTTGTGGACGCGATGCAATTGCTCCCGACGGGCGGCGAAGGCCTTGGCGCGCGGATTCATTCGACGATGCAGGCGGTGGATTTCAGTTCGTTCAACCTGTATCTTGGGCTTGACCATCTGTCTTATGTATCCGATTCCGCGCTTGCGGATATTCTGAGCAATCAGGGCGCGCTGGCCGTTCTGATGTACTGGATGGCGCCGGTGCTGTTCATGCGCCGTGTCCCGCCCGAGGCGCGCATCTTTATTTTCGGAACCCAGCTTTACATTACGCTGGGCTTCCTCCTGTCTCCGGCGATCTTCTCCATCAAAACAGGCGCCTTGCTGTGGTTCCTGTTCGGTTACCTGCTCTATGCAGACCGCGCCCAACGCGAAGGAGCAGGGGGGTATCGATCATGACGATGGACAAAACCGGCCATCCGCATTACATGCCCACGCTCGATGGCGTGCGTGGCCTTGCCTGTATCATCGTGGTTGTCCATCATTTCCGGCAGACATTCGATATCCCGGTTGCCATGCCATGGACGGAAATCGGTTCGCTGGGCGTTTTGATATTCTTCGCGCTCAGCGGGTTCCTGATGACCCGGCTTTATTACAATGCAGCGCTCACCTATGATAGCGGCGCGAAATACATGGTTTCGCGCTTTGCCCGGATTACGCCGGCCTATTACATTGCCATTGTCTTCGTCTGGCTGATCTACCTGACGCATCCGGAATTCGAATTCCAGATGGACCCGGTCATGCTGGCGCGATCTTTCATGTTCATCGGCTCGGAAGGGGTATTCTGGAGTATCCCGCCGGAAATCCAGTTTTACGGTTTTTTCGTCTCCATGTGGTTTTGTCATGAACGGTTCAAGGCGGGAAATTACTGGTGGACCATCGTTCTCGCCGCCATCTCCATATTCTTTATCGCGACCAAGGAGTTTTGGCCCGGTATTTTGCTGCCGTCCAAATTCCACATCTTCCTTTATGGGTTTGGCGTGGGCGTCCTTATCGGCCATCCGGCGGTTCGAAAATATGCCTGCAACGCGTATGTCCAGTTGGCGCTGATCCTTGCGGTCGCCGTCTATTTCGACCTGTTTATCGTATATGAAACGATTTATACGGATCTGCTTTTCCCGGCGCTGGTCGCCTTAATGGTCATGAGCCTGAGCGTGACAACGCCGGTATCATGGATCTTCCAGATCGCGCCGATGCGCATCCTTGGCAATGCAAGCTTTTCCATCTACTTGTTCCATCATCCGTTGATCCAGATATACAAACACGTTGTCCTGCCGAACGATCTGCCGCTCGCGGCCAATTTCGTGATTGTGATGATGATTTCCGTGGGCCTGCCAGTTGCGTTCTATTATTTGTGCGAACGCCATTTGAACCGTGTGGCGAAAGACGCGGGGATATCTCTGGCGAACAAGGCAAAAGAAAAATTTATTCGCCGCTCTCCGCAAGCCAGCCTTTGACGAATGCAGCCATATCCTTGTCATCGCCCAGCATGGCGGGACCGCAAAGCGGATCATAACTCCAGGCAGTCCAGCTGATCTGGGGGCGGGCTTCCAGATAGGCTTTCAGCGGCTCTCCAAAATCCTTTTGCGTGCCGTGAATAACCTGTCCGCGTACCTTCTCTTGGTCGCTCCATCCCCATTCCGTCATGAAGATCGGCAAGGTTTCTGAGGCTCTTCCGAACAAAGCGTCCCAGTCACCGGGTTTGTAATTCGGGTACACATGCACGACATAGGCGAGGTTTTTGCCGCGAAATGGGTCTGCCACCGCAAAATTCGGCATCTGCGCCCAGTGCGGCGAACCTACGAGGAGAACCGTATGCGGCGCATCGCGACGTACATGGTCCACCCATGGCTGCGCCGCCGCGCGCCAGGCGAGCCAGTTCTCACGGCTTTTTTCCTTCGGCTCATCCGGCTCGTTATAAATTTCATAAAGGATGTTGGGATCCGTGGCATAACGCGGTGCGACGCGCTTCCAGAAATCTTTGAGATCGCGGACATTTTCGGCATCATTCCACGGGCCGATTTCATGCCAGTCGATGATGCAATAGACGTTGTTTCGGCGGCAAGCTTTCACGGCGGGGTCAAGATAGTTCTTGATGTAATTGATCGGCCCCACGCGCTTCCATTCCTGCACCTGAACGGGAAGGCGCAAGACATTGGCGTTCCATTTATCCGGTCCTGTGCTGACCTGTTCGATCTGCTCCAGCGGTTTGTGCCATTCGAGGCTGCAAAGGCTTACGCCTTTCAACGTGATGTAATCGCCTTCGCGTGTTTCCAAATGGTTTCCGACGACTTGAAGGCGAGGCAATGGTGTCTGGGCATGGGCTGCCGCCGCCGTAAGCACGACAAAGACAAAGGTAAGGGCAAGATGTTTCATACGGAATGTCCTATCACTGGA
>JBDHTU010000197.1:0-3490 GCA_039808805.1 Micavibrio sp. | reverse complement strand
GTTGGTGTCTCGAAGGCGCAGACATTGTCATACGTTCTTTGCGCTCCATTCGCCTCGGCTTCCAGTTCGCCCAGAACATAGTCGGCGATTTCCATGTGCGCGCGCGCCTGTACGGCCAAAACGGAGCATAGCGCGTGCGCCGGGTCCAGCGTGTCGCGTATAGAGGCTTGCAGCGATTCCAGGAGATCGGCCAGCGATTCCAGATCTTCTGGCACATGGGATAAAAGCTCCATCAACTGCTCGCCGGCAACCGGGTTGTTGTGGTAATTGGCCAGCCAGTCCGGCGCATAATCTTCGATAATTTTGTTGGCTTCCAGCTTCAGGGCAGAGGCCACCGGAATTTGCGGCACGAAATCCACTGCGAGGCGATGCGCCGACAGAGCGATGGCAAGAAGCGCCGAGTCAGGATCGATTTCCGAGAGCGCGACATGCAGTCCGTATTGCGTCTCACCATCCAGCGGTGCGGCGCAGGACAGCGCTTCGCTCACCGCGACGGGCACGACCAGATAGGTGTGAAGTCTTGCGACATCTTCTTTGCTGACGGCGGACATAGGCAAGGACCCCTTGTTGGGAAAGGTATGTTCTTTTCCAGTTTTACGCCGATAGGGTAAAAAGACGTTTAAGGAAACATGAACAGGGGGTTAACGTCTCTTTTCAAGGATTGGTCGTTGTGCAATAGATGGCAGATGGTCGCCCGTATTAACACAATTGCGTTTCAAGGCGTCGATGTTCAAAGCATCGACGTGCAGGTGCAGATATCCAATGGTTTGCCTGCCTTCACCATCGTCGGCCTTCCCGATAAAGCGGTGGCGGAGAGCAAGGAGCGGGTACGCGCGGCGCTGCATGCGCTGGGGATCGCGCTTCCGGCAAAAAGGCTGACCGTCAATCTCGCGCCCGCGGATGTGGTGAAGGAAGGATCGCACTATGATCTTCCCATCGCGCTCGGCCTGCTCACGGCGATGGAGATTCTGCCCAAAGAGGAAATGGAAAAATATGTGGTGCTGGGGGAGCTTTCGCTCGATGCGGGCATCCGCGCGGTCGCGGGGGTATTGCCCGCCGCCATTCACGCTGGCGCCAACGACAATTCGCTGATCTGCCCCGAAAGCTGCGGCGGCGAGGCGGCCTGGGCAGGCGATCTTGAAATTCTTGCACCTTCGAACCTGCTGCAACTGATCAACCACATCAAGGGCACGCAGGTGCTTTCGCGTCCCGAAGCGAAACTGATGCCGCCGGCCAACGACACGGTGCGGCGCATCCCCGATCTTTCACGCGTGAAGGGGCAGGAAAGCGCGAAGCGCGCGCTGGAGGTTGCCGCCGCCGGGGCGCACAATCTTTTGTTCATCGGCCCGCCCGGTGCGGGAAAATCTTTGCTGGCTTCGTGCCTGCCGGGCATCCTGCCGCCGCTGTCGCCGCGCGAAGCGCTGGAAGTGTCGATGATCCATTCCCTCGCCGGAACGCTGGCCGAAGGCGGGCTTGTCAAGGCGCGTCCCTACCGCGACCCGCATCATTCCGCCTCGCTGCCTGCGCTTGTCGGCGGCGGCCACCGCGTGCGTCCGGGGGAAATCTCTTTGGCCCATCGCGGCGTTTTGTTTCTCGATGAGTTGCCGGAGTTTTCGCGCGGTACGCTGGAATCTCTGCGCCAGCCGCTGGAAACGGGGGAGGCGGTCGTCGCCCGCGTCAACGCGCATGTGACATATCCCGCGCGGTTCCAATTGGTCGCGGCGATGAACCCGTGCCGCTGCGGTTATCTGGGCGATGCGGAGATGGAGTGTACAAAAGCGCCGCGCTGCGCCGGGGATTACCAGGCGAAATTGTCCGGCCCGCTGCTCGACCGGATCGATATCCAGGTGGAGGTCGGAGCGGTCAGTATCGCCGATCTGGCCGATGCAGCAGAGGGAGAAATGTCCGCCGCCGTGGCGGGACGCGTGGCCGCCGCCCGTGCACGTCAGGAAGAACGCTACCGCGCGCTGGGGGCAGAGGCGGGCGGTATTCTGGTCAACGCCCATGCCACGACGGAAATTATCGAGCAGGCGGCCCGCATGGCCGCCCCGGCAAAAACCATGTTCACCGATGCCGCGGAACGGCTGCGCCTGTCCGCCCGTTCGTATCACCGGCTGCTCAAGGTCGCGCTGACGATCGCGGACCTTGCGGGCGGTGCGGATGAGGTGCTTCCCGCCCATGTGGCAGAGGCGCTTTCCTACCGCCGTTTGAGGGTTGGTTAAAACATCGTTAACGCCCTGATCGCACAGGAGAAACCAAATTTGTGTTTGTCCTCCCGTTTCCGGTAAAGTGAAAATAAGGGTTATTTTAGGATTTCTGCTGTAATGCTTAAGATATCCTGGAGGGGATAAGGAAACCCAATGGCTTACGAAGAATACACCGTTGAAAAGAATACCGGCTATGTGCCGCTGGCCCAGAAGGACACGCCCGAAGGCGTGCTTCAGGATATTGAACGCCGCGCGCTGGCCGAAGTGACCTCCGCCGAAAAAACCAGCAACAAGGGTGAACAGGCGCAAAAAGCCGCGGCCGGTGTTTCCGGCACCGAGGGAAAAGTTTACGCCGATGTGGCGATGGAAGCCGCAGGCTTTAAATCGGTCAGTACGCTGGTCGGCGCCGTGGGCGCAAGGTTGAACGATACCAGAAGCATTCAAGGCGTCACGGAAAACACGGCAACGGCGTCTCGTCATATCGATGACGATATTAAAAGCGCGGCCCGCGCGCCCGGTTCTTACCGCAATCCCCATGAAACGCGCGGCTATGCCATTAAACAAGTCGCTGGCGGATCGGACCTTTCGAATATGAGCCTTGGCGACCGCGCCGGGCTGACATCCGCGAGTCTGCGCGGCGAACAGGGCACGGGGAATTTGAACACCTGGGCGCAAAAACCGTTTGAAAACGCCAGGGTCGGCAGCCTTGATGGTCAGGTCAAGGCGCTGGAGCTCCAGAACAACGCAAAACTGTCGCAGGATATCACCTTTACGAAAGAGGCCGCCTCCGAAGCCGCGCTGACCAGCGTCAAGCTTGCACGCGACCATCAAAGCCAGATCCGCGGCCCGCAAGGGCCCGGCATGGCCGGACCCGGTATGGGCGGTCTCAATTTCGATCTGTCGCAGGGGCCGCGCTTCAATCACGCGCAGTATGAAGAATCGGCGGGGAGGAGCTAGACCATGGTTGCCGCCGTTGACCGCCGCCCCACCGCCGAACTGTTTATGGCCAACCTGGAGACGTTGACCCAGCCGAAGGTGGAAGAGCCGCCAACACAGGCTGTCAAGCTGAGCAACGCATTCGAGGGTCCGGCGCTTGGCGTAAAAGTCGAAGGCCCTGCTGCGAATATAAACGCTGCTCCGGCGGCAAATATCAATGCTGCCCCCAATGCCCTGACCGCCGCGGCGGCGCTGGCCGGTGGCGCCTCCGTCATGCCGGAAGACCAGAAACAAGGTCTGGCATCCGGCGCTGTGCTAGCGGGGCAATCCCTCCAAAGCATGGATGG
>JBDHTU010000196.1:0-3509 GCA_039808805.1 Micavibrio sp. | reverse complement strand
GCTGTTGTAGCTCAGTGGTAGAGCACTCCCTTGGTAAGGGAGAGGTCGAGAGTTCAATCCTCTTCAACAGCACCATTCCTTTTTCTGGACGCCATTTTCTTCAAAGAAGATTTCAGAACGAATGCCATAAACAGGCATTGCAGGAGCGGTGGGACCACTGCCACCAGAAGATTGTCCGACCCGACAGGGTAAAAGAAAACGGCGATTGAGTGATAAGATCGTTTTAGGATTTCCGTACCCATCGCTTCGTTTTGCGTTTCGGTTATGCTGATGCAAAGGAAGGGGAGCAGGAAATACACCATGATGTAGTAAAACAGCAGTAGAAAGCCGTCCCTGTTTTTCCGGCTGTCCAGCAATATGCAGTGTACGAACAGCGCATCGCGAATGATGAAAAGCAGCAGCGTTATGGTTCCGCCGAGAAGGTTGATCTGGTGGGGAAGCGGATTTTCCCGCATCTCGACAAAGATATTCGAAAGGACGAGGAAGATCAGCGCAAGGCACAGAGACGGCGCCCAAAGCGGGGTGTTTTCCCATAGCCTGTGATATTGCTTAAGCCGGTAAAACCGTATGAAGCGCTGGTATTTAATCAGGTTTCGCGCTTCGCCTAGCAGCGCGATATAAAGCAGTGCGCACAAGATCAGGTAAATAAAAAGGAAGCGCGTACCGGGGCTGGCATTGAAATCGAACCCGCCGAAATAGGCGGCGATGCTGACCAGGAAAGCAGTCCAGGCCACGGGCGAATTGCGGAATTGCAACTGTTCGCGCATTTTCCGCTGCAGGCCGACGAGGATCCAGAAAAAGGCGAACATCAGAGTGGCGATCGAAAAGACCTGGATATTCGCATCGATCCAGTACCAGCTATGGGTTTCCGGGGTGTTGAACTTATCGAAATTATTCACTGCGCTTGCTAGGTGGGAGACGATGAATCCGAGCAGAAATGGTCCGAACACGCCGGACTTCCTGAATTTTATGTTTTCAAGGGCGGTTAGAATGCTGGTCGCCTGGCCCATGATTCCGGCAATCACTAGGTAGAGGATGGTGGCCGCGATTGGCGTGCCGTACTTGCCGGTCGCATCCGGCGGCAGAAGCGGGGCGCACACGGCCATGATGCCGAGGAGAATGAGTCCGAAATACCATGTAAAGCTCGTCGCGCCGAACAACTTGCCGATGGTCAGCTCCCACGGGCCGATGGAGGACATTTTCTGAAAGTCCCAGGTGTTGTTTTTCGCCTCGCTGGCGATGGAATTGGCTGCTTCGAAATTCCCCCAGATGAAGACGATGATCACGAAACCGTAATAGGCGGCCTGATAAGCGGCTTCGGCCCAGTTGTCTGCTTGGTTTGTGATGATGTAGAGGACGATGCTCACCAGTACCGGTACGGAAATGAGTCGGAAGAAGGAAAATTTAAGCCAGAAATTCTTGCGCAGCTCGGGATTCAGGAACAGGTTCATTTCTTTTCTCCTGCGCCGGTCCTAGCTAGGTCCATATAGGCGGTTTTCAGGGTTTTCTGGTCGGGAGTAAACGCGTGGAGCGGGACGCCGGCCTGCACCAGGGCGGCCAGAAGAGCGCCTTGCGCCTGCTCATTTCCTTCAAAGGCGCAGTCGAATCCGTGGGCGCTTGCGGTCATTTCCCTGATGCCCGTCTGCGCTGCAATGAGAGGAGCAAACCGCTCCTTCTCCCCCAGTATGTGAATCTGGATGGTTGTTTCCGCTGTGCTCTGGTGGTCTTTGAGAATGACGTGGGATTTTATCTCGCCTTCGCGCAAGACCAGCATGTCGGTGCAGTAATCCTCAAGCTCGGCCAGGATGTGCGAGGAGACGATCAGCGTCATCCCACGGGAGCGGAGCATGAGTATCAGTTCGGAAAAGCGGATGCGAGCCTCCGGGTCCATGCCCGAGGCCGGCTCGTCCAGCATCAGGATTTTGGGGTCGTGAACGAGGGAAAGGCCCACGCCCAGTCTTTGCTTATATCCGCGGGAGAGCGTGGCGGTCTTTTTATCGAGGTACGAGGTCAGGTCCAATTCCGCCGAAATATTCTCGATCTTGGCGGCGAGGTCCTTCGTCCCCACCTTGTGGCACCATGCCATGTAGGTGAGGGACTGGCGGACGGTCAGATCTTCATAAACGCCGAAAAAATCCGAAAGATAGCCTATGCGGGAATGGATCTCGCGGGGGTGGTCATGCGCATCGATGCCGTCGATCGTGACCGTACCCGACAGGGGCGTCTCCAGCGTTGCAAGACAGCGCAGCAGAGTCGTCTTCCCCGCGCCGTTGGGGCCAACCAGAGCGGTCACGCTGCCTTGCGCGATGCTAAAATTAATGTCGTTCAGGGCGGATTTATCGGGATAGTCAAAACACAGATTGCGTACGTCGATGAGGCCCATATTTCCCCGCTTAATGAATCATATCGGGGAGTATACACTTTTACGCCAAGATTGACAGGCTTATCGACGCGTCCTTGCCGGCCCATCGAAAAGCGTAAAATTTTTCCAAGGATCTGGCCAGAGCCTCCGTCTTATGGAACGATAGGAACCATGGAACGGGATGAAAGCGAATTGATACGGCTGTCCTGCGCTGGCGATGCGCACGCTTTTCGTGCGCTGCTCGATCTTCATTATATGACCGTCTACAAAATGGCGTTCCATCTCTGCGGCCATCGCGAAAACGCGGAAGACATCACGCAGATGGCCTGCCTTAAGGTTTCTCAGAATATTGCCGGGTTCCGGCAGGATTCAAAATTCACCACGTGGCTTTATACCATCGTGCTGAATACGTTCCGCGACTGGAAGGAAAGCCGCGCGGCCGGCGGCTGGGGACAGGTGGCGCTGGGGGATCATGCGGAGCATATCGCGGCTGACGACAATCCGGAAAAAACCGTGCAGGCGCGGGAACAATTGCGGGCGTTGGATTTGCTGCCGCCGGAAGAAAAAGAGGCCGTGGTGCTGGTTTTCGCGCATGGCTGTTCACACAAGGAAGCGGCCTCTATTCTCGGCTGCGCCGAAAGCACGGTGTCATGGCGCGTGCATGAGGTCCGCAAAAAACTGGCGGGCCTGAAGGAAGGGATATGATCATGGACGACAAGGATCTGGAAAAACTCTTCGCCGATATGGACGTGCCGGTTCCGGATTCCGAGCGCCGGAAGGAGACGTTGAACCTTGCGGTTTCGGCGTTTGAGGCGCAGAAATCCGCCATTTCTCAAAATAATTCACAAACCCGCCAAGGATTGGGCTGGTGGTCCCGTCTTACCTTTCAGAACAAACATTCTGAAAGGAAGGACACTATGAACGGCTCGAACAGGAAATTCATCTATGGCGGCTTGATGGGCGGGATCGCCACCGCCTGTGTTGTGTTGATGATCTACGGCAACGGTGCGATGGCGCCGCAGGGGGGGAGCACGGCGGAGCGCGAAAGTAATCTGTCTCTGGCGCAGGCCGATATTGCCGAAGCGCCGGGTACGTCAGATAATTTCGCCACGATGCAGCAGACGATTGAAGAGAAAAATATCGCCGC
>JBDHTU010000195.1:0-3554 GCA_039808805.1 Micavibrio sp. | reverse complement strand
CCGCGCATAAAGAAGTATGCACCGACGGCAACGACAATTGCGAGAAGGATACCGAGGACAACGCCCATGCCGGAATTGTCACTGGTTGTTTGCTGGGCCATGTAATATCTCCTTAAAAGGTTTGGCTGATGTCCGCGTACAAACAAATACGGCGCAGGACGGTTCCAAAGGGCGGCAAGCCGTTCAGACTCAACCGTTTTTCAGGCGCTGGATAAGGCAGTGGAGGTTGCTTTGGGGACTTTGGGCCTAGGCGTTCTTCATCGCCCTTCCGATCAGCATCCTATCCTCTGCGCTTGTCCAACGCCCCCCTTGCAAACAAAAAGCTCAGGCATAAAAAAACCCGCCGGCGAGGGCGGGTTTTTCCAAGATTGGAAGCTTAGTAAGCGCGCTTCTTGGAGCGGGCGGCATGGCCTTCGGAGCGTGGCGCACCGTCCTTGCGGAAGGCGGGTCTTTCACCGCGGGATTTCTGGCCGTCCTTGGAAAACGGTTTTTTAAAAGATTTTCCTTCGCCGTCTTTGCGGAAAGGTTTTTTGAAACCGCTTTCTTTCCGGTCGCCTTCGGCAGCGCGGAACGGACGCTCACCATCACGCTTGAACGGACGGTCGGCGCGATCAAAAGAGCGGCCTTCACCGTCTTCACGTTTTTTGAACGGTTTCTTGAAGCCGCCCTCTTTGCGGAACGGGCGGTCTTCGGAAGAACGCTCAAAACGGTTGCCGTCGCGGTCATCGCGCTTGAAGGGCTTCTTGAAGTTGCCGTCGCCGCGGGATACAAAATCACCATCCTTGCGGAACGGCTTTTTGAAACCGCCTTCCGAGCGCTGGCCGCCCTCTTCATTGAAGAATTTCTTCTTAAAGGGTTTTTTGAAACCACCTTCAGCACGTTGTTCGCCTTCAAACCGGGTCTTCTTGTAAGAGTCGGGGTTGGAGGCAAAGCCGTCTTCACGTTTCTTGAACGGCTTTTTAAAACCGCCGTCGCGATTACCCTGATAGCCGCCTTCGCTACGCTGGGGGCGGTCACCGTAATCGCGGCGCGGACGGGAATCGAATGCGCCTTCCGTGCGCGGCTCACTGCTGCGTTCGCTGCGCTGGAAATCATTGTCCGGGTGCCAGCCATTCTCGCGGCGCTCTTTTCTGTCCGCACGGCCGAACGGCTTGCGCGGACCATAGCCGCCCTTGCCGCCTTCTTTTTTCGGGCCGTAATTGCGCTCGCCGGCGAATTTCTTCCCGCCGCCGAACTTTCCACCCTTGCGCGGGCCGCCGCGGCCGCCTTCGCGCACGTCGGAATTCGCAGCCTCAGGGTTCAGCAGGCGTTCGATATCGCGCCACAGATGTTTTTCACCGGGAGAGATAAAGGACACTGCCTGACCCTTCGCACCCGCGCGCGCGGTACGGCCGATGCGGTGGATATAATCCTCGGCAACTTGCGGCAGGTCATAGTTGATGACATGCTCGACATGCGGCACGTCGAGCCCGCGCGCGGCGACATCGGTCGCCACGAGGATGCGCACGGCGCTCTTGCGGAACAGGCCGATAACCTTGTCGCGCTGGCGCTGGCGCAGGCCGCCATGGATGGCTTCGGCTTTCTGGTCATCCTTGTTCAGCTTGATCGCCAGTTTTTCGGCGCTGTGCTGCGTACGGGCGAAGATCACCACGGAGCCTTCACGCTTCGAAAGCTGGAGCAGCAATTCGTCGTATTTGTGTTCCTGGTTCACGAATATCGATTCCTGTTCGATGTTCTCGCCGGGCTTGGATTGCACGCCCGCGGAAACGCGTTCTGGATTCTGCAGGTATTGTTTCGTGAATTTCACGATGGAATCCGGGAAGGTCGCGGAGAACATCAGCGTCTGGCGTTCCAGCGCGGTTTCCGAGAGGATCGAGTCGATCTGCGGCGCAAAGCCCATGTCGAGCATGCGGTCGGCTTCGTCCAGCACGACGAAAGATACGCGGTCGACGAGGTCCGGGTTGCCGCGCAGATGGTCGTTGATGCGGCCCGGCGTGCCGACGATCAGACGCGGGCGGCGGTCCAGCTGGGCGTATTGTTTGCCGATCGGCTCGCCGCCGATAAGCAGCGCGGTTTTGATGCCGTCCGGGCCTTTGACGAAATCGCCGATCATCTGGCGGGCGACGACATGCACCTGCGCCGCGAGTTCGCGCGTCGGCAGCATCACAAGCGCATGCGCGTTCGTGTTTTCCATCAGGTAGTTGATCATCGGTACGCAGAACGCCGCCGTCTTGCCGGTGCCGGTCTGGGCGGAACCGATAATATCGCGGCCTTCCAGGGCAAAGGGAATGGCCAGCGCCTGGATCGGCGTCGGGGTTTCGAATTTCATGGCGTCGAGGGAGGCGTGCAGCGCAGGCTGAAGCGCAAACTCTTTAAAGTTCGTGGTCATAGATCGTCTTTCATCAAATATAAGCGCACCCCATCATGGAGCGTGCGTAGCGGACATCTGCCGCGGTTCAAGCATCTGGGTTGATACTTAAAACCGCTTATGCCGCCCGGTATGATGGGGGAAGAGGATCGTTGTATCGCGGGACAATCTGGCTTTGTTTATTATTTATCAATGGTTTGCCAGAAACCCATAACCTGTTTGCGCCTCTTGTATCTCACGGATAGGCTTAAAAAGTCAAAGAAATTCGCTATTTGCGCCAAAGCCGGGTCAAGGGCCCATTTTTCCCAAACAGAGGATCGGACGGCGGCAGGGGCACGCTGGCGATGCGGGCCGGGATATTTTTGTCTTCCGCGGCATCGCGGCAGAGATCGTAATCCTCCTGCCCCGCGGGATAAGCGCCGATAACAACAAAATCCCCGCTGTCCCCGAGATTGATATGGCCCGTTCCCGCCGGCACGACAATCATATCGCCCTCCTCCACTTCGAACGTCAGCCCGTGCCTGCCACCGAGTTGCACCCGCGCACGGCCGGAGGCGATCCCCAGCGCCTCATGCGCGTTGGAATGAAAATGGTGATAATCGAAAATACCGTTGCGCCATACGCCGCCCCAACCGTTGGTTTCAAACACTGATTTGAAATAGGCGGCGGCGTCCGGCGAGGTCACTGCCTTGCGATAAATCAATACGGGCAGCGTGGGATTGTTCGGGATTTCGCCATCGCCGCGAAAAAGAAATATCTCCGGGTCCATAATGGATTAACAAAAAATCATATAAAAAAGTTCACGCCATATAAAATTTTACTTGCCAGCGTGCAAGCAATCATGGTTCCATGGTCCTTATGAAACGCTATCAGATGAATATCGCGGCCAATTTCGCCTCCGGACCGGCAATGCTCGGTACCGAGGATAAGCCGCGTTTTTCGCTGATATTGTAGCTTTTTTACACTGTCAGCTTCCAAACCGGAAAGGCTGACAGGACATCTCCCCCGCATAGACAGAGATCCCGCCCGCCTTTCAAACCATGAAAGGACATGGGTCATGACCGAAGATTTCAACATACGCGCCCTCAACGGCGCCGACTGGAAACAATTTATCGACGTGCGGCTGGAAGCGCTCACGGCGACCCCGCATCTGTTCGGCGCGTCCGTGGCCACCGAAAGCGCACTG
>JBDHTU010000194.1:0-3591 GCA_039808805.1 Micavibrio sp. | reverse complement strand
TGGCCTGTTCCATCGCCGCCCCAGCACCAAAGGCTTCCGTCTTGTTCGATAGCGCAGCCGAATGCTTGCCCCGCAGAAATTTTCCCTTGGTCTTTGGGTAGCTGGGCGCTGCCTGAATTGCCGTCATGGCCCGCAATTGCTAGAACAAAACCGTCCCCTGCGGAAATCTGCCTGAATTTTCCCCCTGCAACCTTGCCCGGAACCTCTTGATTTGACGTCAAGACAGAACCGTTTCCAAGACGTCCATTTGTATCTACTCCCCAGCACCATGCGCCGCCGTCAATTTTTATAGAGCAAACAAAATTTTTCCCTACGGTGAAGTCGGCAATGTATCCGCCATCATTGACCAATACAGGATTGGGCTGGTCCGAAGATGTGGATCCGTTTCCAAGCTGGCCATTATTGTCAGAACCCCAGCACAAAACCCATCTGTCGCCGACAAGACCGCATGTGTTGGCGCCGAACATTTCAACTTTTTTCCAGTGTATATGGGGCAGGGACTGTGACGGGGAATTCTGCAGGCCGCTTGTGGCGCCGTTCCCGAAATTTCCGTTCTGCTCCGTTCCCCAGCAATAGATGCTCCCGCGGCGGGTAACGCCGCAGGCGCTGTAAGAAGCGGCATCGCGGTTCGCGCTGACTTGCACAAAATCCGTAACGCTGCTGCTGGTTACAGGCGTTGAAGAGTTGGCGCTTGCGCCATTGCCCAACTGTCCTTCCAGCCCGCGGCCAAGGCACCAGACGTTGCCGCCGGAGGCCACGGAACAGGAAAATCCGTTTCCGACTGAAATGTCTATAATTTGGCTTAGGGCTGTTATTTGCTTCGGTACATCGCTGTCGGTGTTGCTGCTGCTTCCCAGTGCGCCGTAATCCCCTTCGCCCCAGCACCAGACGGTACCGTCATGTTTGAGGGCACAGGTATGGTTTGTTCCAGCTGAAACTTTCATGACATCCGTCAATCCGGTAACTTGTACCGGCGTTGCCTGATCCGTTGTGGTCAGCGGGCCGTTTCCAAGCTTGCCCGAGGCATCCGACCCCCAGCACCATGCCGTGCCATCGACCTTAATACCGCAGGCATGGTCGTTTCCTGCGGAAACTTGGACGAATTCCCCGCTTACGCTGGTAGCGAGGGGTGTTTGCTGATTGCCGACATAATAAGTGCCGTTGCCGAGCTGGCCGACATCATCTTTTCCCCAGCTGTAAAGCGATCCGGATTTGGAAGAGCTGGGCGTATCCAGAACGGGCGCGGAGACATTATATAGTTCAGCTATTTCCGCCGCGCTCAGGGCATAGTTATAAATGCGTGCATCGTCCAGGTATCCGTTAAACGGATATTGTCCGCCTGAATCGCTGGCGCCGATGTAAAGGTCGCCCGCGCTTGTGGTGTCGTATTCTATTTTACCGGAATAGTTATGAGTCGTGTGCAGCGCGCCGTTGATATAGATTTTCAACTGCTGGGTAGAGAGAGAAGGGTCGTATGTAAATATGATATGCGTCCATGTATTGTCGGCCACGGTATAATTTACAGGAAAGGCGGTTCCGGTTCCGCCGCTGCCGATATTAACGTTCAATTGGTGGTTTCCGGCGTTGTTGAATCCAAGCCAGTAGCTTTGACGCACCGGACCGGAGTTATTGCTGACGTTCTTGGCAAGAAATGTTGCCTGTGAGGGCTGGGCGCCGCTTCGCCGCACCCATATCGCGCCGGAAACGGCCGTCGGTTCCAGATAGGCGGACCGTGGAACGCGCACAAATTCGGAATCAGCGGAATTGAATTGCAGGGCGCCGCCGATGCGCCCGCTTGTCGGCGCCCATGTCGGCCCGTTCGTCAGGGTGCCGTTGTGAGAGTACCATGCATCAAAGGCAGTCGTGCCGCTGGTTTCATCAAACTTCCAATGCGCGACTTTCGAGCCGGCAGGCCCGGACGTTGACGTATTCCCGCTGCCGCCGCTGATCGCATTCCAGCCAAGTCCGCCTGTAAAATCGCAGATTTCAATGGCCGGGTTGACGGGGTCGCTCATATTGCGGCGGAGTTGACGGTCGTTTGCCGCGTTGCAGGCTCCCGTGATGCTGTCATCGCCCGGATCGCCGGGAAGAATAAGCCCGCCTGCGCCCGTCAATTGAACGACGTCGGAAAAGGACGAGGTGCCCGTACCTTTGATTTCAAGATTTTTATCCGCCACTGTTTTTGTCGCGGGTGTTGAGGTATCCGGTGTCCAGAGGCCGTTGCCGAGATCATTCGCTTCGGCATACGTATAAGGGAGAACGATATCATCGCTCCCGGCAGGCTTGTTATAAAGCAGGGCATTCGGCGTTGCGCCGTTGTAATCGGAGCAACTCGTTTCAAAGCGCTTGTTTTTTCCGGCGCTGATAATCACAAAAGCCTGAACGTTTTTGTTGGGCGATCCAATGAGCCGTCCTGTGCCGCCGCATCCGGGATCTGCCTGCGTTGCGCCGGGGTCCCATGCGCAATATCCGTATTCCGTTTTCCATGGATCGAGGGAATTCGTCACAAGCGCCCAGGCAGGTGGACCGGCACCGCGCGGCAACCATCCGCCGCCGGCCGGATGTACGCCGGTGCCCGGGTCGGCGAAAGCCAAGGGTTCGATCATGCCGTCATTGTCGCAGTCGCCGCCGGCGGTTTGATACGTGGTGGCGCCGACGATCGACAAGCGTGACGCGGTGATGACCGTGCTCTCCGCCACGGTCCTGCGCGTAACTTCGGTCATGCCGGAAATCGGTCCGCGCAGAACCGCATTGAAGCCGTAGCCAATGGCGCCGACCATGGCGACGGCGGCGAAAACGGCAAAAAAAACATTGCCGGAAACGCGGCGGCGCGCGCGCGCCTTTTCAGGCCGCTTTAGAAGCCTGCAAAAAAACCGTGTTCGAGCGCCGTTAAAGTTATTCATAACCACTGAAATCCCAGCGGTAATTTCTGGTCCGGGCCAGAAAAGCCATAGAACGCCATGCGTTCCCCCAGCTTTTATTATCCTGCCGGATTCCTTAAGAACCGCTAAAATTTTAACTATTGAACCTGTCTATACTTAAGACATTGATATGGATGGACTTTTTAGAAATGCGCACAGGGTTGTGCACAGGAACAATCGTACCTGAGAAACAAGCCCCGGAAAAGAGGTTATAAACGGGGAGAGATCAGGCCGCGGCGTCGCTTTGCTGCGCTGCAGAATTTTCATACATGCCGCGGAAATCGACAGGGTTCAGCAGCAATGGCGGGAAGCCGCCCGCCGTGACAGCGTTGGAGACCATTTGCCGCGCAAACGGGAAGAGCATTTGCGGCACGTCGATATACAGGATCGGCTTGATGAATTGCGACTGTACGCCTTTGATGGTGATCAAGGCGGCATAAACGATTTCTGCGATAAACAGCGTTTCACCGTCGCGGGTGGAGGTAACTTTCAGGGTCAGCGCAGATTCATACAGATCCGGGTTGCCATCATCTTTAATATTAACTGCGTCAAGAACGATGTTGATATCCGTTTCCGGGCGGGTATTGCTCGCACGAAGCGTTTCCGGTGCGCCCGGATTTTCAAAGGAAAAATCCTTAACATATTGGGCATGCACCTGCACCGGGGTCGG
>JBDHTU010000193.1:0-3594 GCA_039808805.1 Micavibrio sp. | reverse complement strand
CGCCACCACCTGCCCCATACGGTGAACGCGCCGCCCCAATTGCGGATAGGCGGGGTTGATTTTGTCATACGCACCCTGCGGCACGCGCAAAATCATATTCCCCGCCGCACGGCGCACGGAGGAAGGCATCCACGAAATCTTGTTCCACAGCGCGGGGATATGCGTGTGCCGCTGATATCCGCCGAGGATCTCGTCCCCGCCATCGCCGGTCAGCGCCACGGTCACATGGTTCCTGGCCAGCGCGCTGATCAGATATGTCGGTATTTGCGAAGCATCGGCAAACGGCTCGTCGAATATCTCGGCCAGCGCGGGCACGACATCCAGCGCGTCCTGCGCGCTCACACGGAACTCATGATGGTCGGTGTGCAGATGCGCGGCCACGGCGGCGGCGGCTTTGGATTCATCGTATGCATCGTCGTCGAACCCGATGGAAAAGGTTTTCACCGGCTGCGATGCGTTCTGCTGCATCAGGGCGACGACGGTGCTGGAATCGATCCCGCCGGACAGGAACGCGCCAAGCGGCACGTCGGAGACCATGCGGCTTTCCACCGCGCGGGACAGTTTTTTTTCGAATTCTGCAAGAACCGCATTCTCATCCGCCTTGATCGGATGTGCCTTTGCATCTTCCACCACGCGCGGCAAGGACCAGTACAACTCCATCGCCTTGGACAGGTCAGTCCCCGGCTGCACCGTGGGAAGATGGAAGCTGATCCGCCCGCCGGGCAGAAGCTGCCACGCATTTTTGAAAATCGCTTGCGGCGCGCAGACATAGCCGAAACGCATATATTGCGAAAGGACATCGCGATCCAGCTCCGGCGTAAAGTCCGGGTGCGCGTGAAACGCTTTCAGTTCGGACGCGAACAAAAGCGTCTTTCCCGCCCAGCCGATATAAAGCGGCTTCTTGCCGAACCGGTCGCGCACGAGGTGCAGGGTTTTTTCCGCCCGGTCCCACAGCGCGAACGCGAACATGCCGTTGATTTTCTGCAAAGCCTGGTTAAGGCCCCACTGCTCGATGGCCGTCAGCAGCACTTCGGTATCCGAATGCCCCTTGAATCGGTGGCCGATTTGCTCCAGCTGCGTCATCAGGTCGCGGAAATTATAAACCTCGCCGTTATAGACGATCATATACCGTCCGGTGTGGGACGGCATGGGCTGAAGGCCGCGTTCGGACAGGTCGATGATCGCAAGCCGCCCCTGCGCAAGGACCAATGGCAGGTCCGGGTCCTGCCAGACGTCGTTGGCGTCCGGCCCGCGATGGGCGATGGCGCGGTTCATCGCCGTGCCGATGCCCTGCATCTCCGGCCGCCCGCGCCCGCCCGATACCGTAAAAAATCCGGCTATGCCGCACATAAAAATGCCTGTTTGCCTTTGCTTTCAGGCTTTTGATAGACTATTTCCTTATCTCTGAAAAGGACATCTTTCGCGTGGATATCGACCTGTTTTTAACCGGGCAAAGCGAGGCCGCCATCGTGTGCGGCGGGACGTTCGCCGCCCCGGTGGCGGGCATTATCCTCGACGCCCAGACGCTGGAACTGACCCTGGAATTTGCCGATGGCAGCACGTTCCACCTGAACATTCCCATCGAAGACGCATATAAGGAAAAACTGCTCTTCGCGCACCGCATGTATGTCGGCTGTTTCGAAGGGGTGCTTCTGGCGGACGCGTTCGAGGCGCCGCTTCTCTATCTTAATGATCCTTACGGCAGCGCGTTCGGAGATAAATCTCCCTTGTCCCGCACATCGCGCTCCGTCCAGGCGTTTGAAGCCTTCATGCGCCGCTGCGCCTTCGCGCAGGGGCTTCACCGCGACAATCTGGGGGATGAAGACGGCGCCCGGTCCGTCCTGCGCGGAATCGACCTGAACCGCCTGAAACACGCCCCGGCCCTGGTGCGGCAGATCCAGATGGCCGCCATACCCAAAACCCAAACCGCGCCGCAAATGCCCGGTCCCGGCGGCGGCAGCGTCCAGACCGCCACGCGCACGCACAGCGAAAGCAAAGAAGACAACGACAAATCCGGCAAAAGCGGCGACAGCAAAAGCCGCTGACTTATTCCCCGCGCTCGCGGCGGAGTTTGCGCCATTTGGCGACGCTGCTGTTGTGCTCATCCAGCGTTTTCGAAAACACATGCCCGCCCGTGCCGTCGGCCACGAAATAGATGTAATCGTGGATTTCGGGATGCAGCACCGCCTCGATCGAGGCGCGGCCCGGATTGGCGATCGGCCCCGGCGGCAGCCCGGCATTCTTATACGTGTTGTAGGGTGAGTCCACCGTAAGGTCCTTGGTCAGGAGACGCCGGCCGATCGGCCCCTGCCCGTCCGATTTTATTTCGCCCTTCGTCATCGCATAGATCACGGTCGGGTCGCTCTGCAGCGGAATACCGCGGCGCAGGCGGTTGATAAAAACACCGGCAACACGCTTGCGCTCCTCCGCCACGCCGGTTTCCTTTTCCACGATGGAGGCGAGGGTGAGCATCTCCGCCTCCGTCGTAAAGGGCAGGTCGCCCGCGCGGCCCGGCCAAAGGTCGGCCACCGTCTTGTCCATCGCCGCCTTCATATCGCCGAGGATTTTCGCGCGGTCCTCGTTGCGCACGAAATGATAGGTTTCGGGAAGCAGCGCGCCGTCCGGGGGAATATCCGTTATGTCCCCGGCTAGGTCGTCGCGGCCTTTGAGCGCCTCCACGATCTGCCACGACGTGCGGCCTTCCGGGATCGTGATTTTCCGGTCATAGACCTTTCCTTCACGCATCATCTCCAGCGCCCCGGCCAGCGATACGGCCTGCGGGAATTCGTATTCCCCGGCTTTCAGCGGGCGCGGATCGCGGTCGATATAGCTGTAAACCTTGAAGGTCAGGGCGGAATCGATCACACCCGTGTCTTCCAGCGCGCGGGCGATGGCGGAGACGCCCATCCCGCGTTCGATCAGGATGATGGAGGTCTGCGGCAAAGGGCCTGGCTGGTGCGATGAGTACATGGCATACGCCAACCACGCCCCCGCGCCTAAAATTGCCAAAGTTAAAAGAAGAACGATGGTGATGAAAAACTTTTTCACTTCAAGCCCGGTCCATAAATTTTATACGCGGCGCGTCAAGACATTCGACACGCAAATGATGCGAAAAGCAAAAAATATTTCAAAAATATTTTTGGAACAGCTCCGGATAAGGGCCGTTGGTGAGGCACCCATAAACCAGATCATAAAGGAGATAAGTTATGGCTAACAATCAAGAGCAAAACCAACAAGGACGTCAGGGTCAACAAAATGAAGGCAACTTCAAAAATGACCCGGAAAAAGCCCGTGAAGCAGGCCGCAAAGGCGGTGAAGCTTCCCGCGGTCGCCGCTAAGCGGTTGCCACTCCCTCGTCAGGCGTAAACCGTGTCAGCGCGGTTTGCGCCTGATGGCTTACACCGCTTTCATGATGACCGAAGCGTTCGTGCCGCCAAAGCCAAAGGAATTGGACAAGGCGATATTCACTTTTTTCTGCTTTGCAACTTTCGGCACAAGGTCCAGTCCTTTGCAAGGCTCTGACACGTTGTCGAGGTTGAGCGTGGGCGGCAATGTGCCCGTTTCGATGGCCTTGATCGAATAGATCGCCTCCAC
>JBDHTU010000192.1:0-3622 GCA_039808805.1 Micavibrio sp. | reverse complement strand
AGATTAAGCGCGCCGGTATCATCCGTGCACCAGACGCGGTATGGGATGGAGCGCTTGGGCGGGGCAAAGTGTTTCTGCACGGTCAGTTCGATGGTGCAGACCTTGCCGTTTTCGGCGTCGGCAATTTTGGGGGAATAGGAACGGTCCACGAAATCCACCGGTTTGTGCCAGAGGAGGTCGAGGATTTTGGCCCCGCCAATCAGTTTTTCGAACAGTTTCGCGTTTTTCGGTCCAACGCCGGGCAGGACGGTGAGAGAGCGAAACAGCGGATCGAGTGCAAATGGCCGTGGCATTTCTTGTTTTTAACAATGCTCCGCCCCCTCCACAATGTCATTCTCCGGCTTGACCGGAGAATCTATGGCTCCCCCGATCAAGTCGGGGGATGACAGCAGGGGTGTTAAGGGAGTAGAACAAGACCATGGAAGATATTGAAAACAGGCGCAAACGCCTTATTTTTAGATCCTGGCACCGTGGAACCCGCGAAATGGACCTGATCATGGGAACGTTCGCTGAGAAACATGTGCCAGCGATGGATGGCTCAGCGCTCGATCTTTATGAAGAACTGCTACATATACCCGATCCTGATGTCTATGACTGGGTATCCGGCCAGAAACCCGTTCCGGCGAATTTAGACAATCTTGTTATAAAAATCCTTTTAGAGCATAGGATTCACGAGCATCCGTAATGCTTTTGACAAGAGTATTGGCATCATATATTATTATGTATAATAATGGAGATTGTGATGCCTGTCGCTTCGCTTGTTAAAAAGGCTTTTACTGAGGCCGCCGATTTTAAAAAAGGACAAGCCGTCAAAGTCCTGACGCCAAATGAAAGCTACACGGGAGAAACGGGTCTTGTGTATGGTGTTAATGCCGAAAAAGGCAGGCTGGTCGTATATTTCGAGCAATTTGATGTTGATCATGCGGAACCTGAAAAAGCCGCCGCTGCGTTGGCTTATATTAAAGCAAAAGGCATAAAGGATTCTCGCGCCACGCTGGTGGATGGCGACGTTGAATATGAAACGCGCGATCCTGATTTCCCAAGTGCCTATATCTTTATGTATCCCAAACATGACAAGCTTGTGCCGGTTGGCCCGGGTTAATAAATAACTTTTACTCTGGGGCTCGGCTTGATAAAAGCTGTTCATGTCCACGGCCAGCAATCCATCTTCATACATACCGCATACGACCGTGATGTTCGGATGTCCCGAGGGGCAGGATGCGCGCGTTCTGGCGGAGATGGCGCGAGAGCTATCGCGGCAGAAAAGGACGCTGATGCATGTCGCGCTCGATGATGCGCGGGCGATTGAGTTGCAGGAATTGACTTCGTTTTTTGCCCCGGATGTAAGTTGCGTTTATTTCCCGGCGTGGGATTGCCTTCCTTATGACAGGGTATCGCCGAACAGCGAGATCGTTGCGGCGCGCGTTGCGGCGCTGGCGCGATTGGCCGATTGGGAGCGTGATGAAAAGTTTTTGCCGCGTATCCTGATCACCACGGCCAATGCGATCGGCCAGCGCGTGATGCCGAAGGCCGCCCTTTTAAAAAGCGGATTTTCAGCCAGGGTTGGGGGGCGGCTTTCACTGCCCGATCTCCAATCCTACCTTGCCAGCAATGGCTATCTGCGCACGGATACGGTGCGAGAACATGGCGAGTTTGCCGTTCGCGGAGGCATAATTGACCTTTTCCCTCCGACGGAGGAAATGCCGCTGCGCATTGATTTGTTCGGGGACGAAGTGGAGAGCATCCGCCTGTTCGATCCGGCAACGCAGCGCACGGAAGGGAAGAAAGATTCTTTTCTGCTCAAGCCTGTGACGGAGTTCTTCATGGATAGCGAAAGCATCCAGCGGTTCCGCGCGGGGTACCGCGAAGCGTTTGGTGCCGTTATGCCGGGAGACCCGCTTTATGAGGCCGTGAGCGAAGGACGCCGGTATAACGGAATGGATCACTGGTTGCCGCTGTTCTTTGAAAAGATGGATACGATTTTCGATTACGTGCCGGGTGCTTCTTTCACCATGGATCAGCATACGGTGCAATCCATCGAAGAGCGGCAGGCGCAGATCAGGGATTTCTACGAGGCGCGAAGGACGCTGGAGCAATCGTTCAGCAAGAAGGGAAAAAAGAAGGACAGCGATGTTTCGCTGACCGGCACTGTCTATCACGCGCTGGCGCCATCAAAGCTTTACCTGAACGATCAGGAAATTTTTGCAAAGATGCAGGATGCGCTGGAGATTATCCCTTTCGGCGCGCCGGAGGATGCCGGGGTAAAGGACGGCGGCGGGCGGAAGGGGCGCGATTTCGCGGATATCCGCGCACTGCCCGACGGCGATGTTTTCGGCGCGCTTCGTATGCATCTGGTGCACCTGGCGTCCGAAGGCAAAAGGATATTGATTGCGGCGTATTCCGAAGGTTCGAAAGAGCGCCTGAAGGGCATGATGGTCCATGCGGGAATTCCTGAAACAAAGGACTGCCCGGTTATTACGGACCTTAAAAAAGATGTCGGAATTGGCATTCTCGGCCTTGAACACGGGTTCGTTGCGAACGATCTCGCGGTTCTGACAGAGCAGGATATTTTGGGGGACCGTCTGTCGCGGCGCAAGATGCGCAAGCGCAAATCCGACAATTTCCTGACCGAGGTTTCTTCGCTTAACGAAGGCGATCTGGTTGTGCATACAGATCACGGCGTCGGCCGTTTTGTTGGGTTGGAAACCCTCAAGGCCGGAGGCACCCTGCATGACTGCCTGAAAATCGTCTATGACGGCGGCGACAAACTGTTCGTACCGGTTGAAAATATCGAAGTGCTATCGCGCTTCGGTTCCGACGAAGGGTTCACGCAGCTCGACAAGCTCGGCGGGGCGGGGTGGCAGGCGCGCAAAGCCAAGGTCAAAAAAGACCTGATGATCATGGCGGAGGGGCTTCTCAAAATCGCGGCGGCGCGGCAACTGCGCAAGGGAGAGAAGCTGGTTGTCGATAAGGGGTTATACAATTCCTTTGCCGCGCGGTTCCCGTACCAGGAAACGGACGACCAGTTGAAATCCATCCATGATGTTATCGGCGATCTGGGCGGCGAGCAGCCGATGGACCGTCTTGTTTGCGGCGATGTAGGATTTGGCAAGACGGAAGTGGCGCTCCGCGCGGCGTATGTCGCGGCGATGTCCGGCGTGCAGGTGGCTGTGGTCGTGCCGACGACGCTGCTGGCACGGCAGCATTACCAGAATTTTTCCGCGCGGTTTGCGGGCACGGGTATTCGCGTCGATCAACTTTCCCGTCTCGTCATGGCGAAAGAAGCGAAGCAGACGCATGACGGTCTGGCCGACGGCAGCGTCAACATCGTCGTCGGTACGCATGCGATTTTTGCCAAGGGCACAAAATTTGCGCATCTGGGGCTTGTCATCGTCGACGAGGAACAGCGGTTCGGCGTGAAGCAGAAGGAGCGCCTGAAGGAAATCAAGGCGGATGTGCATGTGTTGACGCTGTCCGCCACACCAATCCCGCGCACGCTGCAGATGTCGTTGACGGGCGTGAAGGATATGTCGCTGATCACCACGCCGCCGGTGGACAGGCTCGCGATCCGCACATTCGTTCTGCCGTTCGATCCGCTTGTCATTCGCGAGGCGATCATGCG
>JBDHTU010000191.1:0-3645 GCA_039808805.1 Micavibrio sp. | reverse complement strand
AGTTCGCTGAGCGTGCGCTGGATGGCGCGTTCGGCCTCGTTGTCGAGCGCGGAGGTCGCTTCATCCAGCAACAGGATAGGCGCATTGCGCAGAACCGCACGGGCGATGGCAATCCGTTGCCGCTGTCCGCCCGAAAGTTTCAGCCCCTCTTCCCCAAGGCGCGTGTCGTATCCTTGCGGCAGGCGGCGGATGAAATCGTCCGCCTCCGCCGCGATGGCCGCCTTGATAATCTCATCCTGATACGCGCCCTTGCGGCCGTAGCCGATATTGGCCCAGACAGTATCGTCGAAGATAGTAATGTCCTGCGATACAAGCGCGATATTGTGGCGCAATGCCGCGATAGATAGCGTGCGCAGATCGTCATTGCCGATCAGGATGCGCCCGGCGGTGGGATCGAAAAAACGCGGGATCAGATTCATGACCGTGGTCTTGCCGCTGCCCGACGGGCCGACCAATGCCGTGACCGTGCCGCCCGGAATGGTGAAAGACACGCCGTTCAATGCTTTCTTTTCCTCGGCGGTGTAATTGAATTCCACCGCTTCGAACGAGATATCGGGGTGCGTGTAAACGGGATGCTTCGCTTCGGCGATTTCGCGCACCTGCGGTTGCTGATCCATCATCGCGAACACGCGGTCCGCCGCGCCAAGCCCCATCTGGAACGAACTGTTCAGCTTGGCGAGCCGCTTCATCGGTTCATACGACATGGAAAACGCCGTGATGAAAGACAGTAATTCCCCCGCTGTGCTGGCCCCCTGCGCAACCTGATAACCGCCATAGACGATAATCGCGAAGACTACGATGCCGACGAGCGTTTCGTTCACCGGCGTGGACAGGTTGTTGACGCGCACGGATTTAATGGTCAGTTCGCGCACGCGCGTGATGGCCGCGCCTGTCCGCTCACGCTCATGATCTTCCATACCGTATGCCTTGACGAGGCGTATGCCCTGAAACACCTGGGAAAGCATATCCGACAGCCGCGCCATGTCTTCCTGTATGCGGCCCGACATTTTACGCAGGCGCCTCCCCACCCACGCCACAAACACGGCCGTAAACGGGAAGATCAGGAAGGCAAGGCAGGACAGGAACCAGTCCTGATAGAACATCACGCCGACGAGGAATATGAGCGTGAGGAGGTTTTTGCCGATACCGGTAATTCCGTCCGTCACCGCGCCGCGCATGACGTTCACGTCGTTCACCACGCGCGAAATCAACTGACCCGACGGGTTGTTGTGGAAGAACACAAGGTCAAGGCCGAGAAAGCGCGAGAACAGGTCATGCTGGATTTTGCCGACGATCGTCTGCCCCACGCGGTTCATGATAATGGTGTGTTCGTAAGTGGCAACACCGCGCAGGATAAAAATGGCGAACACAGCCGCACCAAGCATCCAGACGCGGTCCAGATTACCCGCGGTCAGCACATCGTCAATGACGGGTTCGATCATCGCGGCAAAGCCCGCGGTCAAACCCGCCGCAAGCAGCATAAAGAATGTTGCCAGGGCAACGCTTCCGCTATGCGCGGAAACGTAATCTTTCAGAATCCGGCGAACCAGAATCATCGTCGGCGTTTTTGTGTTTTGCGTCAGTGGCTTCGCGCTTTTGTCACTCATCCCCTATGGATAAACGCAAGCGTGCGGGCTGGCAAGGCTCGGACAGCCTTTCGGGAGTGGATATGCGCAGGAAACTGCGGGAAATCTACGCTCAGGAGGTCGGCTGCTTGCGTTTTTTGTGCTTGCGGTCCGGCAAGGCCTTGCCCCAGCGCAGTTCGGGCGCGAGGTAGGTCGGCATCACATTGTTATACACCGCCATCAGGTTTTTCAGGGCGTTGTTCACGTCTTTGGGGGTTTTGCAATGGGCGAAATTCGCGGCGTGCAGGCCGGAACGGAACAGGCAGGTATCGATCCCGGCCGCATGCGCGCCGATCACGTCATGGGCCATCGTATCCCCCAGCATGACGGTCTGGGCCGGGTAGATATCCCGCTTTTGCAAATACTGGATGCAGTAATTATAGATCAGCCTGTGCGGCTTTCCGATATAGTGAACGATGCCGCCGGAATCTTCGTACCTGCGAGCGAGCAGCAGCGGCCCGGTTAAAAGCCCCGCGCCGATCATCGAAAGACTGTCAGGATTCTGACAATAGGCCTTCAGACGGCGCTGGATGGCGCGGCGGATAATGGGGTCATAATCCTGCAAGGTCTTGCGCGGGTAATCCATGCCGAGAACAAGAACGAAATCCGCCTGTTCGATATCCTCGACGATCTCAATCCCCGAATCCTTGAAAACGCTGTCCTGCCCCCTGCGCCCGAAAACATAGCAGCGCTTGCCAAGCCCTTCGAACACGCCTTCCTTGCGGGCATTAAAGCCCTCCCACAGCACCTCGGCCGGGGTCACAATGATGTTGTACAGGCTGGGGCCAAGCCCCATTTTTTTCAGCTGGGCCTTGTTTTCTTCCGCGCGTTCATCCGAATTCGAAAGAATAAGGATGGTTTTCTTGCGTTCTTTCAGTTCTTTCAGGCAGTCGACCGCGCCGGGAAACAGGTCTTCACCGTCATGGAGCACGCCCCACTGATCGATGATAAATCCCATATAGCTGTCAGAGATATCGGATATCCCCTCACAGAATTTTGTCTTGGCCATAATGTTTTTAAAGACGCCTTTTAGAAAGTGAACACGCCGTACGGCCGTATTATGGCCGTAAAGCGGTGTTCGATCAACCCGTTATTGGGACCGGGCGCAACTCTTGCACGCTGCTGCTTTTTTCTATTTCAGCGGCAATGTGCAGCCCCATCCGGTTCGGCGTGGGCCAAGGCGGGTGCGGTATACTAAAATCATGGGCTTTGGCAAAAGAAACAGCAAAAGTCGCGCAGTTGCTAACCGGAAGCGAATAGATACCATGCGCGTTTTTCCTGCTCAGATCCGCCAGCTCTGCCTTGAGTGACGCGTATTGTCTGTCATCGATATCGTAACTGACGGCATATTCCCCGCCTTCCAGGGTCTTGCCTTTTCTTTTGACCACGCCACGGCCTGTCAGCATGGCAATACCGGGCAGCAAGAGCATCCCCGGAAAGGATACCTGTTTCAGAAGTTTGTTGTCTGTATTATCCCCCACAATCATCGCAGCGACCATCGACAGATAGACAACGCCCGCCTTTGCCAACGCCTTCCCACGGCCCGCGCGCGCATCAAAAAAATAAGAGGTCCTTTGCCCTTTTTGATTTTCTATTTGCACATAGGTGCAGCCTTTATCGAAAAGATTCAAAGAAAGCGCGTTCAATGCCTTTAACGCACCCGATAGATTTTTGTGATCTTTGACACGGCTGTAACTTCCGGGATGGACAGCTATTGTAAATTTGCAACCAAGTTTTGACATGTTTCCTAATTAACGTCAGACAGGATAATATGTCAATAAAAGAGCCGCGGAAGCGGCTCTTTTAAGTTGCGCATTCAAAGTCAGGCCGTTTTACGGGCTGGCACATCCTTCGAACGGCGCGGTTCGCGGCCCGTGGCGGCGCACAGGATCTGGTACAGCTTGCCCACGTCCGAGGAGAAGAAGGTAGAGCCGAGCAGGTCGCCATGGTCGTTGCCGAGCGCCTGATCGTAGACTTCTTCAAACTGGCGGACAAAACGGCTGACATAATTCCGGAATTC
>JBDHTU010000190.1:0-3655 GCA_039808805.1 Micavibrio sp. | reverse complement strand
TATATCGACACGTTGAACGAGGCGCGCAAAGTCCTGGTGCAGGAATCCTCCAAAACCTTGTTCCCCATCGCCAAGGACGTGAAGATCCAGGTGGAATTCAACCCGGCCACCGTGTCCGAATACCGCCTTGTCGGCTATGAAACCCGCGCGCTGAAAACCGAAGACTTTAACAACGACAAAGTCGATGCGGGGGATATTGGTGCAGGGTCGGAAGTTACGGCTATTTACGAGGTTACACCGGTCGGCGCGACGCCTTCTATCGACCCCAGCCGTTATGCAGCTGAACAAAAACCGGTTGCCAATGCGAAGAACGGTGAGCTTGCTTTCGTGAAAGTGCGTTACAAGCTGCCTAAGGAAAGCGTGAGCAAGCTGATCACCACGCCGGTTCTCGCGGATCATAAAACCACGGATGAGACGCTGCTGCGTGAAACCGGGTGGGCGGAGGCTGTCGCCGGGTTTGGACAACTTCTAAAAGGCGGGCAATATACCGGAAAGCTGACCTATGACGATGTCATCAAGCAGGCCGATGCAAACAAAGGAAGCGACCCGTTCGGTTACCGCGTGGAATTCATCAACCTGGTTTACAAAGCCAAGACGGCGGCCAGCATGCCCGCGCAGCCGCAACCCGGCGGCTATGGCGAACAACCGGTGCCTTATCCTTACCAATATCGATAAAATCAGCAAAAACCCGCCCTTCCGGCGGGTTTTTCTTTGTGCTAAAAAGGCGACATGACACAGCAGGACACACTTATCAATCTGATCTACAAAAGCGGCGCAGTCAGCATCTGGGACAACCGCAAAGGGCCGGTTTTCTGGTACGCGGCGGGGGTGCCGGGACCGTTTTACTGCAACACCGAAAAAATGATCGGCGCGGACGCGGCGGATGCGTTGCTTGATGCCATCAACAAAGCGTTGGCCGAAGGCGGCACGGCACTGGAAAAGCAGGCGCGTATCAAAACGCAGGTCATGGCGGAATATTCGCGGAATGATGATTTCAGGACGCTGGTGAAACTTATGGCCGAAAGCGCGCGAAAAGATTTCGCGGCAAAACCTCATTTTATTTCCGGCGGCGAACGCCGCGACTGGATTTTTTCTTATCCCGTGGCGCAGGAACTCGGCCTACCGCACGTGACAATGTTTAAAAATGGGGAAATATGTTTCGATCCCGACGGCCCGCATGCTCTTCAGGGGAAAAATATTCTTCACGTGTCGGATCTCGTGAACAACGCAGCCAGCTTTTTTGATCTATGGATACCCATTCTCGAACGCCACGGCGCAAAACCCTATGGAAGTTTGAGCCTCGTCAGCCGTGGCCGCAAAGGTATGGACAGGCTGGAGCAGGCAGGGCTTGCCGCGGTTTCTCTGTTATCCATCGATTCCGCGTTCTTCCAGAAATCGCTTGATAACGGGCTGATCGCAGAAAACCAGCAGGAAGAAATTGAGCTTTACTATGACTCTCCGCGCGACTGGGCAAAGGAATACATCGTCACCAACGGCGATATATTTCAGGCCGAATTGCTGGAAGAAAAGTCCAGAAAACGCATGGAATCTTTCTTTGCCGGTGATCCGTGGGATCTGAAATCCCTTGATGAAAATTTCTTCACCGAAACCGCGAAGAAAATCGGCGTGCGCTGATCAGCAATCGCTTTCGCCCATGCGGCATAGCGGGTTATAGCCACCCTTGCCTTTGTCTTTTCCCGGAATTTCCATTTTCTGGTATTTCGGCGGCGCTTCTTTCACCGGCTCCGGACGGGGGCGGGGGCGCGGCGGCCGGCCATGGTCATGATGGTCCCAATGATCATGATCATAATAGTCATCATGATCGTGTCCATTTCCATGATGACTATCCTTGAACCATTTATCTCGGTCGCGGTAGAAAGTCTTGTTTCGGTAATGGCGGTCCCAGTAGTCGCGCGGCTTGTAGATGATAATGCGCGTGTGGCTGAAACCGTCGGCATCGATGATGGTGTAAGAATTCCTGCCAACCAAGGTGCGCAGGTAATAAGAAGAAACCCAGCCATACTCATCGTAATTTGTACGTACCTCGCACCATTGGTATCCGTTAACGCAGCCCAAAAGTTCCACCCGTTCATGGCGTTGAAGCGTGGCGACCACCGGCAGATTTATATGCGGTCCTGCGCGCAAATGAAGGCTCGTGGTGCTGTAGGCATCGTCCGCACGGGCGCCGTGCGGCAAAATCGCGATGAAACCAAAAAGCATCAACAAAGACAGGCGGCGCATAAAATAAATCCTTAAAATATGTTTTCTCCCCATTTTATACGAAAACGGGGAGAAAACCATTCGATGTCAGAAGCGTGGGGGCGGGTCAGGCGGCGTTGCCCGTGGCGCACTGCACAACCTTGCTGGTTTCCTTTTCATTGTCGTTGGACCGGATGATCCGGCCAAATGTTAAAATTCCGCAGATATTGCCGTCTTCGGTGGCGACCACAAGGCGGCTCACATTGTTTTCATTCATGATTCTGGCGGCTTCTTCGAGGGAGTCTTTCTCAAGACAGCTGCAGACATCGCTGGTCATGCAGTCGCGCACGAAGGTGCTGGTCGGGTCTTTTCCTTCGGAAATGGCGCGGATGACGATATCGCGGTCTGTAATGATGCCTTCCGGGCGCTCGGCGCTGCCGACGGGCAGGAATCCGCACTCTTCCTGCTTCATCATGCGGGCGGCTTCCACCAGCGTGGCGTCCGGGCTGATCATGACGGATTTGGATTCCATGAGGTCTTTGACTTGTGTGGCGGGCATGGGGCTCTCCTTGATGTTTGGCGGGGAATGCATGGCAAACGGCCGGCGGCCTGTACGGTTCCGAACCGTTCATAGGATAAAATTCCTTTACATCTCAGTTGGAATATGGTACGCTGTGTATTGATATGGGCGAAGTACGCCCATCTAAAGCCGCACAAGATGCGGCCTTTTTTATTCCCCCAAAGACATTCCAAGGAGATTACACATGGCAACACTGGGCCTCGGCACAGGTCTTGGCCGCGTCCGTTCGGCGCGCGCCTTTCACCCAAAATCCTTATCCGGCCTTGCGGCTTGGTACGATGCATCGGACGCTGCGACCATTACGCAAAGCAGCGGGCTTGTCAGCCAATGGAACGACAAGAGCGGGGCCGGAAACCATCTCACGCAGTCCAACAGCGCCTACAGGTTCACCACGGGGTCGCACACGATCAATGGCAAGAACGTGCTGTACGCGGCGACCCAGCAATCGTCGTTCAACGTGCCCAGCGGGCTTTATTCCCTGTTCAACGGCGACTGGACCATGTTCTTTGTCAAAAAGAACACGGTGTTCAGTCCCGACCAATGGTACATGTCCGGTTTTTCCGGCGGATATTACGGCGTGTTTATTCCAAACGGCGGCGGCAGCGTGCGCGCGCTCAGCAAGAACAGTTCTTTCACAAACGTGTCGTCCGTGTCCGTCACCAACAACACGTATCAGCAGACGATCGGCGCGTTTAAGGAATCCGGCAACATTACCGCCTTTGCAGACGGGGTTTTAGGAACGCCTCAGGCCGCGGATAACAAAACGCTGATAGGGTCGAACGTCCTTGCGCTCGGCGCTTTCGGGTCCACCGGCGGGACGGGGATCAGCGGCGATATCGCGGAAGTGGTCATCTATGACCGTTCCCTGACAGCGCC
>JBDHTU010000189.1:0-3676 GCA_039808805.1 Micavibrio sp. | reverse complement strand
TGACCGAACGGCTGGGCGACCGCCTCGTTTCGCTGGAACTGCTGGAAACCAAGGACATCGTCACGTCCCTGCACAAGCTGGCACGGTCCCAACCTGACGGCGTTCTCATCGGCGGCGGCGACGGCACGGCGGTCTGTGCTGCCGAAATCCTTGGGCCAGCCAAGGTGCCGTTTGCGGTGCTGCCGCTCGGCACGATGAATTTGCTGGCGCAGGATCTCGGTTCGGCGGCCACGTTCGAACAGACGATCGAACGGTTTGACCGCCTGGTGAACGACGATATCGATGTGGGCCTGTGCAACGGGCGTATGTTCCTGTGCTCGGCGGTTATTGGATTCGTGCCGGAAAGCGCCGTGGTGCGTGAAGAACTGCGTGAGGCCGCGACCATCGAAACCATGGCGCGGTTCGTCGACACGCTGCGGCGCGGGCTGGGCGGGGAAATAAAGCACAGGCTTCACCTCAAATCGCGGGCGGAGGACAAGCCTTACCCGATAGAGACCACCTCCCTGATCATCTCCAACAACTCTTTCATGAAAAATCCGGCGGAAGGCACGCAGCGATTCCTGCGGGAATCCTTGAGCGACGGGAAACTCGCTGTATACTCCGCCGCGCCAAAGGATATGATGGACGGGCTGAAAATGGCGCTTTCACTCTGGCAGGGCGACTGGCAGGAGCATGAGAGCATCCGTTCTTTTGAAACGCGGGAAATGATCGTGGAAACGGAAGATAAAAACGTGCTTGTTTCCCTGGACGGGGAGCCGATGGAAATGAAAAGCCCGCTGCATTTCTCCGTGCAGCCCAAAAGCCTGCCTGTATTGAGGATGGAGCTGGCGGCGTGAGCGTGATCCTCCACGCCTCCGACCTCCATTTCGGCAAGGCCGACCCGGCGGTGGTTGAGGCGTTCTACCACGAAATCGAGCGCCAGAAGCCCGATCTGGTCATCCTGAGCGGCGATTTCACCCAAATCGGCAGCAAGGAAGAATTCCGCCTCGCGCGGGATTTTATCGCCCGCATCACCGCGCCGGTTTTCACCGTGCCGGGCAATCATGACATTCCGCGGTTCAATTCCTGGCTGCGCTTTGCCGATCCCATGGCCCGGTACCGGGACTATATCTGCCCCATGCAGGACACAGTGCATGAAGACGATGCCTGTTTCGTCGTCGGCATCAACACGGCGCGGCCGTTCCTGCCGCACTGGAACTGGGCCAACGGCATGATCGGGCAGGACCAGATCCAGTTCGCCCACAACCAGTTCCGCACCGCCCCGCACGAAAAAGTGCGGATTTTCGTCTGCCACCACCCGCTCGTGAACGTCAAGAGCGCGCCGATCGATACCGTGGTCTGGGGCTCGACGGACATGATGGCCGCGCTGGTGGACCAGCATGTCGATGTCATCCTCACGGGCCACATCCACCACGCCTCCATCTTCCATGACGCCGAGGCGCGGGGGCCGGTGATGGTGGGATCGGCCACGGCGACATCTTCCCGTCTGCGCCGGCAATCCAATGGATACAATCTCCTGCGCATTTCTCCGCCTGCAATCGACATTGAACTGATTCACTGGGACGGCAAAACCCACGTGGTTTTTGAGAGCCTTTCTCTCGCTCGCAGCGCTTCCGAACAGGCCTGAAAACCGGCTCCCGCAAAAGTGCATCCGAGCCAAGCCCCGCCGAGCCCGGATTGCCTTCGGAATAAATCTTCCCCCGCCTGTAAAAATTGTTTGTATTGGGGGGGTATTTGTGACATACGCAAATAGTTGGCAATTAACCCAGTAAAGGAGTGGATCAGGAATGAGCGCACAACATCCCGTCTACGGCCGTATTACCGGCCCTGTTGTAGTGATTGGCTTCGGCTCTATTGGCCGCGGTATCCAGCCGTTGCTCGAACGTCATTTTGAGTTCGACAAGAAGCGCTTTGTCATTATTGACCCGGATGACAGCAACAAGGCATTGGCCGAGAAGTATGGCGCACGTTTCATTAAGGAGGCGATCACCCAGGACAACTACCGCGAGATCCTTACGCCGCTGCTGACGGAAGGCGAAGGGCAGGGCTTTTGCGTTAATCTTTCGGTGGATACAGGCTCACTGGATCTTATGAAGCTGACGCGCGAACTGAACGTGCTCTACATCGACACGGTGGTTGAGCCATGGCTTGGATTCTACTACGAATCGACCGGCGATAATGCCGATCGCACCAATTATGCGTTGCGCGAAACCGTGCGTGCGGAGAAATACAACAATCCCGGCGGTACCACGGCCGTTTCCTGCTGCGGGGCCAATCCCGGCATGGTTTCCTGGTTCGTAAAAGAGGCGCTGCTGAATGTTGCCAGGGATCTTGGTATCAAGGATCCGGCGCCGGCCTCTCGCGAAGAGTGGGCGAAGCTGATGCAGAAGGCTGGCATCAAGGGCATTCACATCGCCGAACGCGATACCCAGCGTTGTAAGAATCCAAAACCGATGAACGTGTTCGTCAACACGTGGTCGGTCGAAGGGTTTCTCTCCGAAGGCTCTCAGCCGGCCGAACTTGGCTGGGGCACGCATGAGAAATGGATACCTGAAAACGCCCACAAGCAAAAAGGCAATGGCTGCCGCGCCGCGATCTGGCTGGAGCAGCCAGGCGGGAATACGCGCGTGCGCACCTGGTGTCCGACGCCGGGGCCGCAATACGGTTTCCTTGTTACGCACAATGAATCCATTTCCATTGCCGATTATTACACGGTCGGTGGCGGCGCAGACCCGGAATATCGTCCGACCTGCCATTATGCCTACCATCCTGCGAACGACGCGGTGCTTTCGTTGCATGAACAATTTGGCAGCAACACACACCAGAAAGAGCATATTATCCTGGAACAAGCCGATATCGTGGACGGTGTCGATGAACTTGGTGTGCTGCTCTACGGTCACGCTAAAAACGCTTACTGGTATGGTTCCCGCCTGTCGATCGAGGAAACGCGCGAACTGGCTCCTCACCAGAACGCGACCGCTCTTCAGGTGACTTCCGCCGTACTCGCCGGTATGGTCTGGGCGCTGGAAAACCCGATGGCCGGCATTGTCGAGACAGATGAAATGGATCACGCCCGTTGCCTCGAAATCCAGAAACCTTATCTCGGCCCGGTCGAAGGCCATTATACGGACTGGACGCCGCTGGATTCCCGTTCCACCCTGTTCCAGGAAGATATGGACGAAGAAGATCCGTGGCAGTTCAAGAACGTGCTGGTTCGCGCCGGCGCTTAAGGATAACCCTTTGAAAACCCCTGCTTCGCAGTGGTTTTTACGGTTTAGGGCATTTTCTCTCTTTTCTTTTTGGCCGGGCTGCGCTATTGATCGCCCGTTCCCTTTATAAAAGCGCGTTCCAAAACCCCCCGGGGTTGCGAGCCGCTGGGGGAAAAAGAAACTTACAAAGGTTTGAAAACAATGGCTGGCCCGTTTCAGTATTTCAAGGAAGTCAAACAAGAGGCGCAAAAGGTTACATGGCCTTCGCGCAAGGAAACCATTGCCTCTACTATCGCGGTGTTCATCATGGTGGCGCTGGCGTCCGTATTTTTGTTTCTGTCCGACCAGGTTCTCGCCTGGCTGGTTTCCCTCGTCCTTGGTTTCGGCATCAATTAAGAAGGAATTTTGATCATGGCAATGCGCTGGTACGTACTGCACGTTTACTCCGGGTTTGAAAACAAGGTGGC
>JBDHTU010000188.1:0-3691 GCA_039808805.1 Micavibrio sp. | reverse complement strand
CATGGGCAACGCAGCGGAGAAAATAATGAGCGAGAACGGATTTTTTACAGGCGATTTGAAAGACCTCGATCCGGATGTCTACAAGGCCATGGGGCAGGAGCTGAAGCGCCAGCAGGATCAGATCGAACTGATCGCGTCGGAAAACATCGTCTCCAAGGCCGTGCTCCAGGCGCAAGGCTCCGTCCTCACCAACAAATACGCCGAAGGCTATCCCGGCAAGCGTTACTACCAGGGATGCGAGCATGTTGACGTGACGGAGCAGATCGCCATCGACCGCCTGTGCAAGATGTTCGGCTGCAAATTCGCGAACGTCCAGCCGCATTCCGGCGCGAATGCGAACCTTGCCGTGTTCATGGCCGTTCTGAAACCGGGCGACACCTATATGGGCATGGATCTCGGCCACGGCGGTCACCTGACCCACGGATGCCCCGTCAACTTCTCCGGCAAATGGTTCAACGTCGTGCCCTACGGCATCAACGACCAGGGACTCATCGATTACGACCAGGTGGAAAAACTCGCGCTGGAACACAAGCCGAAAATGATCCTCGCCGGCGCGTCGGCCTATGCCCGCGTGATCGACTTCAAACGTTTCCGTGAAATCGCGGACAAGATCGGCGCGGTCCTGTTCGCAGACGTCGCGCACTATGCGGGCCTGATCGTGGGCGGGTCTTACCCGAACGCGTTCCCGCATGCGCATGTCGTCACCACGACGACGCACAAGACGCTCCGCGGTCCCCGCGGCGGCGCAGTCATGACGAACGACGAGGAACTGGCGAAGAAGATCAACTCCGCCGTATTCCCCGGCCTTCAGGGCGGCCCGCTGGAACATGTCATCGCGGCGAAAGCCGTTGCGTTCGGCGAAGCGCTGAAGCCGGATTTCAAAACCTACGCGAAAAATGTTCTGGAGAACGCGCGCGTCCTCGCCGATACGCTGAAAGCGGGCGGTCTCGATATCGTCTCCGGCGGCACAGATTGCCACATGATGCTGGTCGATCTGCGCCCGAAAGGTTTGACGGGCAAGGCCGCCGACCTCGCGCTGGAGCATGCGGGCATCACCTGCAACAAGAACGCGGTTCCGAATGACCCGGAAAAACCGATGGTGACCTCCGGCATCCGCCTCGGCACCCCCGCAGGCACGACGCGCGGTTTCGGCCCGGCGGAATGGAAAGAGATCGGCAAGCTGATCCTCGAAGTGCTTGATGGTTTGAAAGCCAACGGGCCGGACGGCAACGCGGCCGTTGAGAAAGCCGTTCGCGCCAAGGTCAAAGCGCTGTGCGACCGCTTCCCGATCTACGCGGATTCTACGGCCGCATAAGCTTCAAACGCTTACTGAAAAGCCCGCGCCTAGCGGGCTTTTTTTGTGCCGGGCACAATGGCGGACTGTGGATAACTTTCTATCTCGCACGACAGCATTATGACTTTCGGCAGGATGATTTTTTCACAGGGGAAGGAGTAATGCTATGAATCTGCGCCACCCGTTTGAGAGAAGCCGTTCCTTAACCGTTCAGGATATGCTGGGAATTCCCGCAGACACGCGCAGGGACCATCTTGTCGTCAGCACGATCGATATTCAAGACATGGTAAAGCTGGCTGCATATGGCGCAACGGCGGTTCATGTTATGCCGTTGAAAAAGTCAGAAGGGGCGCAAGGTCTGCTCAACGGTGTCGCCCGGTGGATCAGGGAATCCGGTGCGCTGGACCAACGCAACATTCATGCGGATCAACGGGAGGAATACAGCGTTTCCTTTTACCGTATTATGGCTGGAAGCCCGTATCCCGCGCTGCTCAGCCATTTCGTTTTGGAAGAACATCTTTTCGCAGATCGCCGCTCTTCCGATGCCTGGCGTTTTGAAGATCTGATGCGCATGCTGGACCGGGATCAACTGGGCGGCGCAATGCTTAAGGCCCTGATAGAGGATTTTGAGATTCCTCCGAAAAAGAATGTCGTTGCCGCCTGGACCGATGATCTGCGTGCGGCCAGTCATCCCGATAGCCGCCCTGTTGCCCCAGCCTGTCCGAATACACGGCTTGCGCACGCCTTTGCCTGATTCTTTAACGTTTGCACGGCTGTTTGCGTTGTGGCACAAAAGGCGACATGCGTTGCCCCTTTTGTGCCCATGAAGAAACACAGGTGAAGGATTCCCGCCCGTCGGATGACGGCGGTTCGATCCGCCGTCGCCGTTTGTGCCCGTCCTGCGGGGGGCGGTTTACCACGTTTGAACGAATTCAGTTGCGCGACCTCATCGTCGTGAAATCGGGTGACCGCCGCCAGCCGCTGGATCGTGAAAAAATCATGAGGTCGATGCAGGTCGCTCTGCGCAAACGCCCGATCGATATCGAAAAGATCGAAAAATCCGTGAACGGCATTGTGCGCCAGCTTGAAAGTTATGGAGAGCCGGAAATCCCGGCCTCCGAAATCGGCGCGCTGGTGATGAAGGCGCTGATCGAACTCGATATCGTTGGTTATATCCGTTACGCTTCCGTCTACAAAGATTTTCGTGAACCCGAAGATTTCAACGCCTTCGTGCGAGAAATCGAAGAGCTTCAGACCGAAAAGAAAAAACGCGTGGCCGAATAATGTTCACCGGCATCGTTCAGGGGATGGCGACCATCGCCGCGATTGATGACCATGACGGGCTGCGCACGTTCGACATCGAATTTCCTGAAAATTTCTGTGAAGGGCTGGCCGTCGGCGCAAGCGTCGCCATCGACGGCGTGTGCCTGACAGCCGCCAAGATCATCTCCCCAACGCGCGTGTCGTTTGACGTGATGATGCAAAGCCTCAAGATCACCACGCTGGGCGGTTACACAGTTGGAGGCCGCGTGAATATCGAACGCGCGGCGAAGGATGGGGCCGAAATCGGCGGGCATGTCTTGTCGGGTCATGTGGATTTTTACGCTACGATCGAAAACGTCACGGTGATCGAAGGCAACAAGGTCATCCGTTTTGCCGTGCCGCCCGCGTTTATAAAATACATCTTTCCCAAAGGCTATATCGCCGTGAACGGGTGCAGCCTGACGATCTCCGACGCCGATAAGACCGAAAACTGGTTTGAAGTCTGGCTCATCCCCGAAACGCGCCGCGTCACGACGTTCGAAGAAAAACAGGCGGGTGACCGCGTCAATATCGAAATCGAACGCCAGACGCAGATCATCGTCGATACCGTGCGCGATACGGTGCGTGAACTCATGGCTTCCGGCGCGCTATAGCTGGACTTTCGGTCCGGTCCTCCTTATATATAAACCCAGTTCTCAGGGCGGGGTGCGATTCCCCACCGGCGGTATGTGACTTCGGTCATGAGCCCGCGAGCGGTTCATTTGATCTTCAAATGAGTGTCAGCAGACCCGGTGCGATGCCGGGGCCGACGGTATAGTCCGGATGAAAGAGAATGTGATGGCCAAACGCCGCGATGCATGTCGCGGCTGTTCGTCCGTCATATTTTCCCTGATTTTGTGAAAACCAAAACCAAGGAAAGAACCATATCCATGACCACCAATCCACTTCATTACCAAACAGAACGCGTCGCCTTTATTCAGGCGGGCTGGCATGCCGACATTATCGAACAGGGGCGCCTTACCTTTATCGAAGACATGAAAGCCGCGGGTTTTCCTGAATCCAACATCGATATCTACGATGTGCCGGGCAGTCTTGAAATTCCGTTGCAGGCGAAACTTCTGGCGCAGTCCGGCA
>JBDHTU010000187.1:0-3721 GCA_039808805.1 Micavibrio sp. | reverse complement strand
TTCGCAATGCGGGAAATTTCCCGCCGTCGGTGCGGGCAGTTTCTTTTCCTTCATGTAAAGATCGAGCGAGCTGTACAACTCGTTGGCGCAGCCGGAGAGCAGCGCGCAGGCGATTATCAGGACGGAAAATTTCTTCATGCGCTCAAGGTCAGGATAACGGGCGTGTGATCGGATGGGCTGTCCTCGCCGCGAGGTTCCTTGTCGATGATGCAGGATTCCAGGCGGTCTGTCATCGACGGGGAGAGCAGGAAATGGTCGATGCGGATTCCAAAGTCTTTCGGCCAGCATCCGGCCTGATAGTCCCAGAACGTGTATTGATGGTCTTTTTGATTCAACGCCCTGAATGCGTCCGTTAAACCAAGATTTAAAAGACTGCGGAATTTTGCGCGTGTTTCAATACGATAAAGCGCGTCGTTCGCCCAGGTTTTTGGATCCCAACAATCGCGCGCTTCGGGGATGACGTTGAAATCCCCGCCGATCACGAACGGTATTTCCGCCGCGCGCAATTCTTTCAGCCTTGCATAAAGCCGCTCCATCCACTTCAGTTTATACTCGAACTTTTCCCCCGGCCACGGGTTGCCGTTGGGCAGGTATATATTAATAAGGTGCAGGCCGCCGGTTTCGATCTCCAGATACCGGGCCTGCTCGTCCGCCTCGTCACCGGGCAGTCTGTTTGAAATCGTGACAAACGAACTAATGGAATTTTGGGCGATCAGCGTGGCGACGCCGTTATAGGCCTTCTGGCCGACGGAAACGGCCTCATACCCCTCGAACGCGGATGCCGGAAATTCCAGCCCCTTTAACTCCTGCAACATCAAGATGTCCGGCTGAACGCGGGCGAGGAAGCGGCCGACATGCCCGGTCCGCGCCTTGATCGAATTGACGTTCCACGTGACGATTTTCATGGGGGGATTTAAGCACAGGCCGGCCGTTTCGCCTACCCGCTTGAATCATCCGGCTGTCAATCCGGGAGCCTGCCCCGGGACGCGCGGCTGCAACAGCGGGCGCCGTTCTTCCACGCGGTCCGCTATATAATTTGTGAACCTTCCGAAAAGCGTGGGATTGGCAAAAATCCCGCGGGGCTTGGCCGGGCCGTCAGGCTCGGGTTCGAACCGTCCGTTGCGGACCATAAGGACAATGCCTCTTTCGAAATGCTCTTTCTTGTTGATCAGGGCGGCCGCGTCGAGATCGGTGCCGTCCGGCTGCTTGAACGAATCGCCGATAAATAACGTAAGGGCTTTCTTGTCAGGCTTGCCGAATTCCAGGATCCCGAAATCCTTGCCGAAACCGACCGGGCGGAGTTCCAGCTCCTCGGTGCCTTCTTTTTTGATCTGGAATATGGGGTTCCCGGTAGTTTTATGGGCAGGATTTTCTTCGGACGCTACGTATCTTTCAAGAAGCGCAAGCGCGCGGTCATACGCTTCCTGCTTCTTCTCCGGCCCACCCTGGACCAGCCGGACATTGATTCCGACGGCGGCATGCTTGCCGTCTTCGATATGGATGCCGGGAAACTCCTTGCGAAGGGCTGCGGATTCTTCCTGAAAGCTGCGGATGAAATCGTTGACCTTCTGGCCGTAATCACGCCCGAAATCATAGCGCGTCTTGCCCTGTTCGAGATCGAGATTTTCGACGCCGTGGCTGCCCGTGATGGCAAAGCGCAGGGTTTTGTCGCCTTCTTCGTTCAGCGTGCGGCCATGAGAATCTTTCACGAGATAGCCGGGGGTAAGCATTAATTCCGAGGCTTCCTTTACATCGCGCCCGGTCAGGGATGTTGCCAGAAAGTTCGAGTATTGTGACAGACGGACCAATCCGGCAAAGCAATCCCTGTCCATTTTTGAGTCGGTTGGAGACTCGGCAAAACGGAACAGGGTGCCGTCATTGTCCAAATATGCCCGCACAGGTTTTCCGGCCACGATATCGTCCGCGATTTCATCCGCGAGGCGGCCAAGTTCCTGAATCTCGTAGGCAGAATAGGAAAGGGAAACATCATCCGTGCCAAACACCGGATGCGGGATGCGCGCATTGTCAAACAGCGCGCTGAATGATTCGTCTTCAACTGTTTTCATCGATAAGGCTCCCTGATTATTTTTTATGTATAATATACTTGGGATACTTTGTTGTCAATGAATATATCCAATTGATTTTAAACTGAAAAACTCGTCCCGCAGCCGCAGGACGATTTGGCGTTCGGATTGTCGATCTTGAAATGCGCGCCGATCAGGTCGTCGACGTAATCGACAACCGCACCGCGCATGTAGGGCAGGGAGACATCGTCTATGATGACGCCGATTCCGTCTTTCTCGAACAACTCGTCATCCGGCTTGACCTCTGCGTCCAGCGAGAATTTATACTCAAACCCCTGGCACCCGCCGCCATCGACCATGACGCGGAGTTTCAGGGCAGGGTTGCTGTCCTGCGTTTGCAGTTGCCGGATTCGTTTTACCAGTCCGTCGGTCAGGGTGATTGCGCTCATGTTAAAAGTATAGCCGTTTGCGCCTGTTTTTTGCATTCGATTATTGCAATATAGGTTTGAAATATTGACATTTACCGCATTGCACTCTATAACATTGATATAAACTTTTATAAAAAAAGGAACAGGGATGAAAGAATCGAACAAGGCAACGACCGTTGCCGAAAGCCTCTGCGCGCGTTTTTCAAAATATGTCAGTGATTATGTCGAGGCGACAAAAGAGCGCGTTGCCACCGCGCTTTTGGGAGAGCGCATAATCGTGGGCAGCGATCCGAAAGTGCCGCTGGACGAATTCGTCCTGTAAGCGAAGCCGGGATACTGGTCTTGTTAGTATCCGTGCTCGCGAACAGGTATATCGGGAAAACGTTTTTTCAATCGCGCGATTTCAGGATGAATATATTTATGTCCTGCTTTGGTGTAGTTGGAAACGGCAAGCCGCATTCCAAGTTCTGCGGCTTTCCCGAAAACGGCCTCCAGCAGCGGGACGTATAATTTCCTGCCGCGGTAATCGGGATGCACTTCCACAACATTCAGGAAGATCGAGTCCGGTTCGGCAATGTAATATCTGACGTATCCGGCAAGCCGGACGTTTTCACAGGCTGTGACAATAAGCTCGTTGGGACTGTATCTATCCAGATGGTCTTTTGTGTGAAATCTGAAGCCATCGACGGCATTGGCAAATTTCTTTGCGAATACGGGGCCGCAAAAGGTCGAAATCTTGATGCCGGATTCACGCATGTCTGTTTGCTCAACCGTTTTGCTGGTGCAGGATGCGCATGTAGGGCCGGGCTTCCGGATACAAGGTGCCCGCGGCGGCACTAAGGTGCAAATTCTTGAAACGGGGAATGGAATCCGCAAAGACGGCCGTGAAATCGGCCCCTTCGATCGTGAGCAACTGAATGCCTGGTTGTGCGGGTTCGGACATGCGCATATCATAGCATTGATTTTGCTGAGAATAAATATGAAAAATAATGCCGTGACAAGCCCTTCTTATAATTATTGCGCCCTGCCGCTGGCTGCCTATGCCTGCCGCCCTGACCTGTCGAAGGGCCGCATATATAAAGAAGAGGAAAGCCCGACTCGCACATGTTTCCAGCGGGACCGCGACCGCATCATTCATACCTCCGCCTTCCGCCGGCTGAAAGACAAGACGCAGGTTTTCGTGTATCACGAAGGCGACCATTACCGCACGCGCCTGTCGCACACGCTGGAGGTTTCGCAGATCGCGCGCTCTCTCGCCCGCGCGCTTTT
>JBDHTU010000186.1:0-3725 GCA_039808805.1 Micavibrio sp. | reverse complement strand
ATGTAAAAAAATCCCCGCTTTTCAGCGGGGATTTTTAAATTATTTGGCGTCTGCCGCCAGTTGCATCTTGACGATTTTGTCGGGGTTCGCCGGCGGCTCGCCGCGGGTGATCTTGTCCACGAATTCCATGCCGGAAACGACCTGGCCCCACACCGTGTACTGCTTGTTCAGGAAGCTGCAGTCGTCGAAGCAGATGAACCATTGCGAGTTGGCGGAGTTCGGATCGTTCGTGCGCGCTGCGCCGATCGCGCCGCGGCCGAAATTGTAATCGTTGAATTCGGCCGGAAGGTCCGGAAGGTCGGAGCCGCCCGTGCCGGTGCCGGTCGGGTCGCCCGTCTGGGCCATGAAGCCGTCGATCACGCGGTGGAAGACGAGACCGTTGTAGAATCCTTGTTTCGTCAGTTCCTTGATGCGTTCGACATGCTTGGGCGCGATGTCGGGCATCAGCTTGATCACCACGCGGCCGTCTTTCAGGTCGAGATACAGCGTGTTGTTGGGGTCGAGGTCGGCGGCGTTGGTCGTTGCGGTCATCAGAAATAAACTCCCGAGTATAAGGGCTAGCGTCCGGATCATGATTGTTCCTTCATTGTTCAGACTATGGTTGAGGCCTTAACGATTGCCACAGCGGAACGCGTCTGGCAAGCCCGGTCAAGGGAACTGTGCCCCGCTTATGTCCGTTTGTGCCGATTATGCGAGGTGCCGGATGAAAGAATCCTGTCTTAAAAATTATGGCTATGCGTGGGTAACGCTTGGCTTTTTCATCGTTTCGATTGCCGGGCACTGGCTGTTCGGATGGCTGGCTTATGTGGATGAGCAGCAGGCGCTGGGCCAGCCGGTTGAAATCAGCGGTTACACGATCGAGATGGCGCGGGACACATTCGAAAACTGGCAGTCGGAATTCCTGCAACTGTTATGGCAGGTCGGCGGGCTGGCTATCCTGCTGCATGTGGGCTCGCCGCAATCGAAGGAAGGCGACGACCGGATGGAGGCGAAGATCGATGAGATTTTATTGCGCTTCCCGGACGGGCAGAAGGCGATCGAGCACATCGACGCGCAATATATGGGGCGCCATACCGACCCGTATTATGTGGGCAACAAAAAGACCTGAGAGGGTTACAAGCCGAAATCGAAGGATTTGCACGCGCCGCAGCTCGTACAATCGCTGCATTTTTTATCTAGATCTTCCAAAATCAACGGGGAAGGGGTGTGAATTTCCTGTCCGGTAAAAATGCCAGCCGCCTGAATTTTACGCGCAACGGTTTCAAAACATGTCAGGCAGCTAGGTTTTGCTTTGATACCTTCAAGTTTTCGCGCTTTCTTTATGACGAAAGAGGCGGCTCCTTCAAGTTCAGCCAGAGCGGAAATTTCTTCTCTATGATTTTTTATGATTTCCGGCATGAATTTGTCGGAGAGCCTGGTGCAGGAGCAAACGATCATGGGCAAGTCTTTATAAAGTTATTCGGCGGCGACGGTTTCTGCGGCGATTTCGGGAAGGTCTTCCTTGATCTTCCGGACGCCGAGCGTGGAATGGTGATCCACGATCATGTCCTTGACCATGCACATGCAGTTGCCGCAGTTCGGCGCCTGTCCGCCGGAGCAGCATTTGTAAATCTGGGCGGGGGTGTTGCGCACCGAAGGGTCTGCGAGGGCGTTCTTCACGTCCTTGTCGGTGAACGGGTTGCACATGCAAACATACATGATATTGTATCTATCCTCTGAATTGCCTACCAGATATGGCGGCATGAAAAGACTTTAAGGCAAGTGAGAATTATTCGCAAGAAGAAAATGAGAGTTATTCGCAAACGCGGGAATCGGTGTTAAATCAATCACATGGTTCAGAAAAAAGCCCGCAGCCCTCAGCGCTATATCCCTCCGGAAGATCCCACGCCCGCGTGGGCGCGGCTGTTTGATATCAAACAGATCGAATCGCTGCTCCAGGCCAGCGCGCGGGACGGGCGGGCGATTTCCTATGCCGAAACGCTGAACTGCCTCGGCATGGAGTTCTCTCGGCCCAAAATGCGCGCGCTGTGCGTGGCGCTGGGCGAGGTAGACCGCCGGGCGAAGGAAGCAGGGGAGCCGGCGCTTGCCGTGCTGGTCGTGCGCGCGTCCGATGCGCTGCCCGGCGCGGGATGGTGGATTGAAAAAGACAAACGATCCTACAAAGGCCCCATCGAAGGACCGAAGGCGCTGGCCTATATCCAGCGCCTCCAGAAAAAAGCGTTCGCGTATTGGAAGAACCGGTGATTATTCCGGCTGCTGGTCGAACGAGTCCGAGTTCAACTGGATATAGCGTTCGATGCCCATCTGCTCGATCATCTTAAGCTGCGTGTTCAGATGGTCCTCGTGGCCTTCTTCGTCTTTCAAAATCTGGATGAACAGGTCGCGCGTGACGTAATCGTTCGCCTCTTCGCAATCCTTGATCCCGGCGCGGTAGTTGGCAATGCCTTCCTGTTCCAGTTTCAGGTCGCCCTTCAAAACTTCTTCGACATTTTCGCCGATATAAAGTTTGCCGAGTTCCTGCAGGTTCGGCAGGCCTTCGAGCAGCAGGATGCGTTTGATCAGCACATCGGCGTGATTCATCTCTTCGATGGATTCTTTATATTCATGCTTGCCCAGCTTGGTCACGCCCCAGTCGTCGAGCATGCGGGCGTGCAGGAAATACTGGTTGATCGCCGTGAGTTCGCCTTTCAGGGCGAGGTTGAGGCGTTTCAGAACTTGGGCATTGCCTTTCATGGCGTGGTCTCCTTGGGACGAAATGGAATACCCTATCTATATAGGATATTTTCACCTTCTATAACAGCCTGTGAAACGGCTTTGTTCCGGACTTTTTTCGCGAATAAGAATGATTCTTATCAGGCCAGAACGCGGTTCAGCGCGGGGCCGATATTCTTGATGTAATCGTCGTAGGTGAAGATTTTTTCAAGATCGGCGGTGCCGATTTTCGATGTGACGTCCGCGTCCTCTTTCAGGAATGAAAGCAGCGTCTGCTTGCCGCGCGATTCCCACACCTTCATCGCGTTGCGCTGGACAATGCGGTAGGAATCTTCGCGGGAAATGCCCGCCTGGGTCAGCGCCAGAAGGGTTTTCTGGCTGAACACCAATCCGCCCATTTTCTCCAGGTTGTCTTTCATCGTTTCCGGATAGACGAGCAGTTTTTCAATTACGGTTGCAAGACGCGCAAGCGCGAAATCCAGCGCGATACAGGCGTCCGGCGCCATGATGCGTTCGACCGAGGAGTGCGAAATATCGCGTTCATGCCACAGGGCGACGTTTTCCATCGCCGGGGTGACGGCCGCGCGCACGACGCGGGCAAGGCCGGTCAGGTTTTCGGTCAGGATCGGGTTGCGCTTGTGCGGCATGGCCGAAGAGCCTTTCTGGCCGGGGGAGAAATATTCCTCCGCCTCGCGCACTTCGGTGCGTTGCAGGTGGCGGATTTCCACCGCGAGGTTTTCGATGCTTGAGGCGATGACGCCGAGCGTGGCGAAGAACATGGCGTGGCGGTCGCGCGGGATCACTTGCGTCGAGACATCTTCTTCGGCAAGGCCGAGTTTATCGGCGATGTATTTCTGGATGTCGGGAGAAACGGTGGCGTAAGTGCCGACCGCGCCGGAGATGGAGCAGACGGCGATTTCCTTGCGCGCATTGATCAGGCGTTCTTTCGCGCGTTTGAACGCGGCGTAGTGACCGGCGAGTTTGAAGCCGAAGGTCGTCGGCTCCGCATGGAT
>JBDHTU010000185.1:0-3731 GCA_039808805.1 Micavibrio sp. | reverse complement strand
GCCTTGCGGGCGATGGCCTCGGCGTCGAGGTCTTCGCGGTCTGCCAGCGCCCGGGCGGCGGCGAGCGCGTAATTTCCGCCGGAGCCGATTCCGATGATCCCGTCTTCCGGCTCCACCACGTCCCCTGTACCGGTCAGGATCAGGGACGTATCCTTGTCGCAGACGGCCATCAGGGCCTCCAGCCGGCGCAAATACTTGTTCGTCCGCCAGTCCTTGGCCAGTTCGACGCAGGCGCGGGTGAGTTGCCCCGGATGGGCCTCCAGTTTGGCTTCCAGCCGTTCGAACAAGGTAAATGCGTCCGCCGTCGCTCCTGCGAACCCGACAATGATTTTGCCATCCTTGCCTAGGCGGCGGATTTTCCGGGCATTGGATTTCAGAACGGTCTGGCCCATGGATACCTGCCCGTCGCCCGCGATCACGACATCCTTGCCCTTGCGGACGGCAAGGATGGTGGTGGCGTGCCATTGGCTGGAATCGAACGGGGAGGAGCTGTGCGTGATCATGCTGCATGAAATATAGGAAAACCGGGCGGGGTCAAGCCTGCACCGTCCGGTCTCTTAAGAATTTCCAAAAGCGGCGGAAACCGGCCGTCTGCGCCGGGCAGGGTTGTGTTGGCGGCTTCAAGCCTATACGATGGGGCGGAACAAATTTCGTTGGAACGGGATACCCGTTGCGGCAGTTAACGACAGAACTTTAAAACAGGATTCTTCATGGAAATGCTCGATACCATTCTTCACCAGACCTGGCTCGGCCAGCAGGCATGGCTTTGGGTTCTTTTCCTCGGCTTCGTCTTTACGCTGCTGTTCGTCGACCTGTTTATCCTGAACAAAAAAGACCATGTGATCGAACTGAAAGAATCATTGCGGCTGACGGCGATTTACCTTTCTCTCGGCGCCCTGTTCGGCCTGTGGGTCTTCTATCAGGACGGCGCGTCGCAGGCTGCGGATTATTACACCGTCTGGCTGCTCGAACAGTCGCTCTCGCTCGACAATTTGTTCGTCATGTCGGTTATCTTTTCCAGCTTCGCCATTCCGCGGCAGTACCAGCACCGGGTTCTTGTCTGGGGGATTCTCGGGGTTATCGTGTTCCGCGGGATTATGATCGGCGCGGGCGCCGTGCTTGTAAACGAATACAAAGAGGTTCTGTATCTCTTCGCGGTCATCCTAATCATCACCGGGATCAAGATGATGTTTATCAATTCCGAAGAGAATGAGGATTATACCCAAAAAGGCTACGTCAAATGGCTGGCCAAGCACATGCGGATCGATTCGAAACTGCACGGAAACCACTTTTTCGTAAAGCTTCCCGGTCCGGCTGGAAAGACGCTGCTCTATGCAACGCCTTTGTTCCTTTGCCTGTGCACGATCGAATTGACCGACGTGATGTTTGCATTCGATTCCGTCCCGGCGGCGCTCGCCATCACGACCGACCCGTATATCGTCTACACCGCGAACATCTTTGCCATTCTCGGCCTGCGGGCGATGTTCTTCGCGATGGAGCATGTGCTGCACCGTTTCGAATACCTCAAATATTCGCTGTCCATCGTTTTGGTCTTCATCGGTTTGAAGGTGTTCTATAGCGGCTTCGTGGGTCACGTGCCTGCGGCTGTCTCTCTCGGCATCACGCTGAGCGTCCTCGCCCTTGGCGTCATCGTTTCGATGATCAAGACGCGCGGTGAGCCGGATACGGAGCACATGACCGACAAGGTTGAGCATAAATAACATGCGCACCGGCGACATTACCCGCAAGACCAAGGAAACGGACCTGCGCGTCTCAATCAACCTGGACGGCGCCGGGAAATGCGACATCGATACGGGCGTTGCGTTTTTCGACCATATGCTCGAACAGCTTGGCAGGCACGGCCTGTTCGATCTTACGGTAAAGTGCGACGGCGACCTGGAGATTGATTCCCACCACACCGTTGAAGATACCGGTATTGCGCTGGGGCAGGCGATCCGTCAGGCGATTGGCGACAAGGCGGGCATTCGCCGCTACGGTCATTCCTATGTGCCGATGGATGAGGCGCTCTCGCGTGTCGCGCTGGACCTGTCCAATCGTCCTTACCTTATCTGGAATGTCAGATTCACCATCGACCGTCTGGGCGAGCAGATGGAAACCGAATTGTTCCAGGAATTTTTCAATGCGCTGGCGCAGGCCGCCGGGATCACGCTGCATGTCGAAAACCTGTATGCAGAGAACAACCACCACCGCATCGAAAGCGTGTTCAAGGCGCTGGCCAGGGCGCTGCGCATGGCGACAGAGATTGATCCGCGCGCCGGCGGGCAGCTCCCGTCCACCAAGGGCGCGCTTTAAGCCCGCTTCGGAACTTTATCCGTCCTACCTTGTTGATACTCCGATAAAAACAATCCGTTTTTAAAAGGAGAGATCTATGAATTCCATCATTTACCTTGTCGGGCTTGTCGTTGTCGTCATGGCAATCCTGTCCTTTCTTGGCCTTCATTAAGCGAGGGCATCATGGAAAACCGTTCCTATATTGAATGGGGCACGATTATCGCGGGGGCCGTCGTCGCCTGCGCGATCACGACCGTGCTCGTCCAGTTCGGCGCCGCCGTCGGCCTGACGCAAACTTCACCGCAGCTCAGCCCCGATGCGAACATCTCACCCGGCTTTGTGCTTGGCACGGGGATCTGGCTGCTGTGGGTACAAATCATCTCGTCGCTCACCGGCGGCTATCTTGCAGGAAGGATGCGTACGCCTTTGGTCGATGCCAACGCGACGGCGCATGAAAGCGACATGCGCGACGGCGTGCACGGCCTTCTTGTCTGGGCGTTGTCCACGCTGCTGGTTGTTCTGGCCGTATCGTTTATGGCCTCGATTGCGGCGCTGGCCGACAATCCGGTGGACGATGCCGCCCGCATTGCGGATGTCTCGGTTGCGCAAAAGAACGCCACGGTCATTTTCGCGTTCTGCGCTGCGGCGACATCGCTCGTCTCTGCGGTTATATCCTGGGCGGCGGCCACGGTCGGCGGCAACCACCGCGACACGCGGGCAGATCACACGCGGTATTTCACGTTCCGTGTGATCCGCTAAATCTCAAGACAGGGCCGGAAGGCCCTGTTTTTTTAAGTGTTGTGAATTTTGCGTTCCCGCACCGCGCCCGCATGCGCGGGAAAGCCTTCATAATCCGCCATTGTGACGGCCGCCCTTTTCAGGCTGTTCAGCCCCTCGGCCGTTACCTTTGACAGAGACGTACGTTTCAGGAAATCCCAGACAGACGTGCAGGAATAGCTGTGCGGATGCCCGCCAGTGGGCAGGACGTGACTGACGCCCACGGCGTAATTCGCCAGTGTAAAAACGGAATTTTCCCCGATGAGGATTTCCCCGGCATTGACGATGCGCGGAACGACCTCGTCGGGATTGGCAACCTTGATCAGGATATGTTCTGCTGCGTATGTGTTGGCAAAATTGATCGAGTCTTCCAGCGAATCCGTCAGTACCACGCCGGAATACCGGGCCATGTTGTCTTCCAGAAAACCGCGTTGCGGCTGTGGCAGGGAGGCGATTTTATCCGCCAGTTTTGCATGAACGTAACGGGCCAGCGTTTCATCGTGCGTCACGAGCAGGCCCGCCGAATCCGGTCCATGTTCGGCCTCGTTCAAAACATCCAGCACCGTGTTGTCCGGGTCCGCGCTGCCGTCACACAGGATGATCGCTTCGCTCGGTCCCGCCGGCATGCCGGGATTGATGATGCCGCCGGCAATCTGCTTGGC
>JBDHTU010000184.1:0-3765 GCA_039808805.1 Micavibrio sp. | reverse complement strand
GGCGGCGGTGCGTGGGACAACGCGAAAAAGCTGCTCGAAGAAAAGGGTATGAAGGGCACGGACGCGCACAAGGCGGCTGTGACCGGCGACACGGTTGGTGACCCGTACAAGGACACTGCCGGCCCTGCCGTGAACCCGCTGATCAAGATTGCCAACATCGTGGCGATCCTGCTGGTGGCCATCGTGGCGAAACTCCTCGCGGCTTAAAGCGAAAAACGGTTAATGACGCGGCCCGGCGAATATTTGCCGGGCCGTTTTTTATTTGCTAGATGTCTTATATGCGTTGCTCTGTAAAAGGTGTTCTCAAAGCCCTGTTCGTGTCTTCGGCCCTGTCGGGCTGCGGCGCGAACCTGTCCGATTTCGTGCACGCGCGCGAGGGCGACACGCCCGAAATCCGCACCAAATGGGCGATGGACAGTTCCCGGCAAAGTTTCTTCGAAACCAAAGTGCATTCGATCAATGAAATCTACATCGGCTGGCATTACAGTTTTCAACCCGAAAACCCCTGATGCATCGCGTCTTTGTGATCGGTGCGTGATCTGATACAAACGCCATCATGACGGACACCTTGACCATCACGGATATCGGCGCGGGCGGCGATGGCGTCGCGCATGACGCGTCGGGCCGCGCCGTGTTCGTGCCATTGACTGTTTCAGGTGATGTCGTTTCGGCGGAGGTTGATAAGGATGGCCGCGGACGGGTCGTGGAGGTTCTTGAACCATCGCCGCATCGTGTCACCCCGCCCTGTCGTCATTTCGGGATTTGCGGCGGTTGTTCTCTCCAACATATCGATGCGCCGTTTTATCGCGGCTTCAAAAAGGATCATGTGCTTGCGGCAATGGTGCGCGAAGGTCTTGCGGTACCGGATGATATTGGCGCTGTGTTTATACCGGATGGCACGCGCAGGCGCGCCAACTTCGCCGCGATGGCGACGAAGAATGGCACGGTCATCGGCTTTCATGAGCGGCGTTCCGCGAACCTGCGCGATGTGCCGGATTGTCTGTTGATCACCGAAGAGGTGCGGGGCGTGATGGAACGGTTCCGCCCGTTCGTGGCCGATATCGCGGGCATGGGCAAGAAGATGGACGTTCTGATTCAGTGCGCGGACGGCGCTTGCGAGATTGGATTGACTGGCAAGATCGCGCCGGGATGGGAGGCGCAGCAGGCGCTGTCCGATGCGATGCGCGCGTGCAACCTCGCGCGGATATCGCTGCGCGCGCGGGATTATGAGGCGTATGAAACGCTGCTGGAGGCGCGGCCGTTCTACAAGCGGTTTGGGGGCTTGAGCGTGACGCTCGCGCCCGGCGCGTTCCTGCAGCCGAGCGCGGAAGGTGAAGCGGCGCTGAGCCGGTTCGTCGTAGACGGTGCGGCAGGCGCGACGCGCGTGGCGGACCTGTTCTGCGGCAACGGCACGTTCACCGGGCCGTTGATGGAAGGCGGGCGTGATGTGATTGCCGCGGACTTCGCGCCGGATGCGATTGCGGGGTTGAGGCGCGCGGGCGCGAATGCGAGTGTGCGAAACCTGTTCAAGGAACCGTTCGCGGGCGCCGAACTGGCGGGGCTGGACTGCGTGGTGCTGGACCCGCCGCGGGCGGGGGCGGCGGCGCAGGTGGCGGAACTGGCGTATTCATCCGTACCGCGTATTATCTACGTTTCCTGCAACCCGCAGAGCTTTGCGCGGGACGCGGCGGTGCTGGTAAAAGAGGGCGGATACGCCTTGAAGAAGCTGACCGTCGTCGATCAGTTCATCTGGTCGCCGCACACCGAAGTCGCGGCGCTGTTCACCCGCGATTAAAGGTCGGGACGCGCGCCGGACGCGCTGACCGCGCCTTCCTTGCCCTTGTTGAAGCGGCCCACGTTGCCGATCAATTGTTCCATCACGGTGATTTCGTTGCCGCTGGTCGGCGTCTTGCGGCGAACGTGCGGCACGTCGATCTGGTCCGCCTGAATCTCTTCGACCGTGCTGACGACGCCTTCGCCGTTGAAGGCGACGACGACGACTTTTTCATCCACCACCTTCGGATCGAAGATGCCGCGCTTCTCCGTTTTCTGGCCGATGTAATACCAGACATTGTCGTCGAACGGCGCGACCGTGGTGGGAGAGCCGAGCGATTGAAGCACGTTGGTGCGCGAACTGACCCCCGGCACGATTTCAGCCATGCGGTAATCTTCGACGATATTGCCGCGGATTGCCTCCGTCGGCGTGCAGGCCGGAAGGGCGGCGAGGCCGGTCAAAAGGACAAGGACGGAAAGCAAAGACTTCATGTTGTATAAATCCCAAAGAAATTCTATATCTGTTCTATAAGCTTTTAACGGATTTGTGAAGAAATTGTGATGCTTTTTCAATGGCTCAAAAGCAAGGCGCTGCGCCGCAAAAGCGCGGCCGACCTGTACCAGGCGGCGTTGACCCAGTCCCGCCAGCCGGAATTCTATGACGCGATGGGGGTTCCCGACACGATAGACGGGCGGTTCGACCTGCTCAGCCTGCATGTCATCCTGCTGATCGACCGGCTCAACACGCTGGGCAGACCGGGGCGCAGGCTGGGGCAGGCCTTGTTCGATTCGATGTTCAAACGCATGGAGCTGGACCTGCGGGAAATGGGAATCGGGGATCTTGGCGTACCCAAGCACATGCAAAAGATGATGAAGGCGTTCAACGGCCGCGCCCATGCGTATCAGGTCGCGATGGCGTCCGGCGATGTCGAAGCGCTGGAAGAAGCCATCGCCAAGAATATCTACCGCAATGCGGGCGGGGTAAGCCCGCAGGCAAAGGCGTTGACGGGGTATGCGCTGTATGCGCGTTCGTTGCTGGCGAGCGCGGCGATGGACGATCTGTCCGCGGCGCGGGTGCGGTTCCCGGCCTTCCCGCAACCGATGGGCAAGGCCGCCTGACATGCCGCGCACATACGCATCCCCCGAAAGCCATGAGTGGTCATACCTGGTCGATATCGAAAAGATGGAGGCCGGGCCGAAGACGTTCCGGTTTGACGCATCCGGGGAGCAGCGGGTCAACATGGCGCGGCGGCTGGGGCTGATTTCCGTCGAATCCGCCACGGCCAGCGTGACCCTGCAACGGGTCGGCGGCGGGGTCATCCACGCCATCGGAACGGTGGAGGCGGAGATAACACAAAGCTGCGTTGTCACGCTCGGCCCCGTCGCGGCCCATGTCGAGGATGAGTTTGAAGGATGGTTCGGCGATAAAACGAGCGCGGTATCTTTCGCCAAGGCCAAGACCGAGCGGGAAGCCAAAAAGGGCCATGTCGAGGCCGAGATCCTGGAAGAAAGCATCGACCCGGAGCCGATTGTCGGCGGCAAGGTGGATATCGGCGAACTGGCGACCCAGTATCTGAGCCTCGCGATCGACCCGTATCCGCGCGCGCCGGACGCCCCCACGGAATTTCGCGCCGGGCCCCAAGGCGCGCAGAACGAGGAGGGGAAATCCCTGCGTAAAAACCCGTTCGAAGCGCTGAAAGACTGGAAAGAGCGCCGGTAAGCCCCTGTTCCGGATTGATTTTCCGGGCCAATAGTTCGTTTGCCGGTTTTTTTATCCATGGGGCGATTGGTAAATGTTGGTGGACTAAGTCCGCTTTGGCGCAGGCGCGCGGCGTTAAGATTTGTCCAGTTCGTTCGGCGGATTTTTTCAGGGGCCGGATTTGTGGATCCTGACTTTCGTCAGGATGCAAGGTAGGCGAGGCGGAGGCGTCAGGATGCGAACCCGTCATGCCCGCGAAGGCGGGCATCCAGAATGGCTGTAATAGCTGGCGT
>JBDHTU010000183.1:0-3775 GCA_039808805.1 Micavibrio sp. | reverse complement strand
TCTTCGGCCGCGCCTGCCGATACCTCAACCGCTGCGGCTTTGCGGGCGCGTTCCGCCTCCGCCGCCTGTTCGCGTTCACGCTCCCCGATCCTGGCGACAAGGTCCTGCAGGTTTTTGGCCTTTGCCGATATTTCACGTAATGCGGTTTCTTCTTGGCGTATCCCGGTCTGCGTTTCGGCATACAGCGCTTTGCGTTTTTTGAGCAGGGATTCGACCTCCGCCTGTTTCGCGGCGAGGGATTCGGACGTCTGCTTGACCTCCAACTGGTCCTTTTGCAACTGGGTGATGACTTCCTCCAGCCGTTTCAGGTCTTTCTTCAGCCGTTCGGCGCGGCCATAGATGTTGGGCAGGATGCTTTGCAACAGCATCGCGCTTTGCGCCGTTTGCAGGGGTGCGCCGGGGCGAGCGAGAACAGCCTCCGGCGGGGTGCGTTCCAGCCGTTGCAGCGCCAGCACAAGATTGCCGATGGAATGGCGGTCTTTCTTGAGGCGCCCTTCGATTTCGTCCTGTTCTTTGTTGCTCGCGGCGATACGCTTATCCAGTTCCGTCAGCCGCGCCTCGTTCTTTTTGATCTCTCCGGCGATATCGACCAGTGCATCTTTGGTATCCGCCATTTCGGAATCAATTTTCTTTGCGGTCTTTTCCAGATCTTTCTTCCGGCTTTCGCGTTCCTGTTTTTCCTGTTCCAACTGGCGCGAAGGGTGGTGCGCCGGGCGCGGCGAGGCATCCTGCGCGAAGGCAGGGGCGGCAAACAGGAGCAGGGTGAAAATCAGAAAACGCATGGATCAATCCCTGTGATACGGATGGCCGGCAAGGATCTGCTGCGCGCGGTAGACCTGTTCCATCAGCATCACGCGCGCGAGCATATGCGGCCATGTCTGCGCGCCAAAAGATAGGAGCATCGTGGCTTTTTTCCGGATATCGTCCGACAGGCCGTCCGCGCCGCCGATCACGAACTGGATCACGGGATGCGCGATCTGCCAGCCTTCGATCTTCGCCGCAAAATTCCGGCTGGACAGGGATTTGCCGCGTTCGTCCATCACGATGAGCGCGGCGGAGGGGTTCAGTTTTTCAGAGATTTTGGAAAGCTGGTCCGCCTGGGTGCGGCCTTCGAGTTCATGCAGCGTGAATTTGCAGGTCAGGCGCTTTTTATAATCGTCGAACACATCCGCGAGCGGATCATTCTTCAACTTTCCGACAGTGATGAATTCAATGGAGGCCATCCATTATGGATGCCTGAATCGGGGGCAAAAAGATAGACGGGCAGCGCCTTATGCGCGCGTTAGTCCGCCGCTTTTTCCTTCCAGACCGGGGGTGGCGACGCTCCACATCTTTTCGATGTTGTAGAATTCGCGCACTTCAGGGCGGAAGAGGTGGACGATGACATCCCCGGCGTCGAGCACGACCCAGTTCGCCTGCCCCATGCCTTCGGTGCGGATATCCCGGGTGCCGCGCGCTTCGAGACGTTCGCGCAGTTTTTCGGCCATGGAGACGATGTGTCTGGAAGAGGTTCCGGATACCACGACAATATAGTCAGCGAGGGCGGATTGCCCGCTCAGGTCGATCACCTGAATATCTGCACCTTTGTCTGAATCCAGAGAGGATACGATAAAGTCTTTAAGGGCGGCCGTGTCAAACGGGCCAGTGTGCGGTGTTTTTAAAATGGGATAGCCTCCTGTGTTGTTGAAAGTTTGACATATATAAAGAAAACGCGTCAGGCCCGCAAGTCGGGCCTACCATTTCGGTAAAATGTCCGGGAAGGGTTTTGGCAGAAACAGCATTCAAGCGTTTTCTCATCTACTCCCAGTATACGCGCGATTCTGGTTTTGCTCAATAAATCGCCGTGCAAAGCACAAAGAAGAAGATTAACGCATTGTAATTTCTTTATTTTTTACTGTTCCTGATCTGGGTAGAGGATATGTCGATCATCTCTTCCCCGTGCAGCCAGAGAAGATTGGGGTGGGTGACCTGTTTCAGGGGACATTCATCCACCACCTCAACCGCGCCGGGGCGGTCGATAAAGGTGATGGGGATCAGGTCCAGCAGATCCTGCCACCGGTCCCATTTGTGGAAGATGAGGGCGTTGTCCATCCCGCAGATGAACATGAAGTTCGTTTGCGGAAAATGTTGGATCAACCCCTTTACCGTTTCATAGGTGTAGGTGGTACCCAAGTCACGTTCCAGATGCGTAGCCACCATGTCAGGATGACCGGCGATAATCTGTTCCACCGAGGCAAAGCGTTCATCATACGGCGCCATGTCGGCGGTATCCTTCAGCGGATTTTGCGGCGTGACCAGCCACCAGATGGCATCGAGGCCGTAATGTTCCAGCGCGAGCAGGGCGATATGTTTGTGTCCCTTGTGCGCGGGATTGAACGACCCGCCAAGCAGGCCGATTTTTTTACCGGCCCAGAAAGCGCCATCTTTAAGAGTGGGAGATATCAACGTCATTACACAGGCCTGATCTGCCCATCCCCCAGGATTTTGTATTTGAAGGTGCAAAGCTGGCGCACGCCCACAGGACCGCGCGCATGAAGTTTCCCCGTGCCGATTCCGATTTCCGCGCCGAACCCGAATTCACCGCCGTCGGCAAATTGCGTGGAGGCGTTGTGAACGACAATCGCGCTATCGATATTGGCGAGGAAATAATCGGCGGCGGATTTGTCCGCCGTGATAATCGCATCCGTGTGATGAGACCCATAATGGTTGATGTGCGCAACCGCATCGCCGACATTGGCAACAAATTTAACGCTGATTTTCTTATCCAGATATTCGGCGGACCAGTCTTCTTCTGTCGCGGGCTTGATGGCTTTATCGAGCGCCTGCGCCTTACCGTCACCGACAATCTCCACGCCCTCTGCCGACAGCATCGCAATAATCTGGCGGGCGAGAGAAATGTCGAGCGCATCATCGAACAAAAGCGATTCCGCCGCGCCGCATATGCCCGTCCGGCGAAGCTTGGCGTTTTTAATCACATCAAGCGCCATAGCGGGATCGGCCTTGTCATGGATATAGACGTGGCAATTGCCATCAAGATGAGCGAAGACGGGCATTTTCGCCTCTGCCATCACGCGGGAGGTCAGGCCCTTGCCGCCGCGCGGGATGATGACATCGATCAATCCGGCGGCGGAGAGCATGTCACCCACCAGCGCGCGGTCTGTGCTGTCCACGAACGAGACGCAGGATTCCGGCAGTCCATTCTTTTTCAGCGCGTCCGCGACAAGCATATGAAGCGCAAAGGACGTTTGAAAACATTCAGATCCACCGCGAAGGATAACAGCATTGCGGGATTTGAGAGAGAGCGCCGCGGCGTCGATCGTCACATTCGGGCGGGACTCATAAATCATGCCGAGCACGCCGATGGGCACGGAGATTTTCTGGATACGCAGGCCGTTGGGACGGGCCCATTCCTCCAGAATTTTTCCGGCCGGATTTTCAAGCGCGCGGATGGCGCGCACGCTGTCAGCCATTCCCTTGATGCGCGCATCGGTCAACGTCATCCGGTCCAGCATCGCGGCGGAAAGATTTTTTTCCACGGCGGCATCGATGTCTTTGAGGTTGGCGTCCATCAGCGCGTCCGTGGCCGAGGCGATGGAGGCGGCGAGATCATCCAGCACGGCATCGATCTGCGCATCCGTTGCCTGAGACAACGTGAACGCTGCCGCGCGCCCGCGCTGGCCGAGTTGTTGAATGATGCCTTGGGTTGTCATGATTGCCCCTCAGCCGCGATTATAGGCAAAAGAGGGCGATATGTTAATGAAATAATCAGTTGAGG
>JBDHTU010000182.1:0-3794 GCA_039808805.1 Micavibrio sp. | reverse complement strand
ATCACGCCGGAAAAATACGCGGCGATGTATGCCGAATCAGTCGAGGATCCGGACGCGTTCTGGGCAAAGATCGGGGAACGTCTCGACTGGTTTCAAAAACCGGCAAAAATCAAGAACGCGTCCTTTCACAAACCCGTTTCCATCAAATGGTATGAAGACGGGGTTTTGAACGCCTCCTGCAATTGCATCGACCGGCACCTTCCTACGAAAGCGGACGACGTTGCGCTGATCTGGGAATCGGATGATCCAAGTGTGGATACAAAAATCACCTACGCGCAGTTGAAGGACGAGGTCTGCAAACTCGCCAACGCCTTGAAAGAGCGCGGCGTGAAAAAAGGCGACCGCGTTACCATCTACATGCCCATGATCGTGGAAGCCGTTTATGCGATGCTGGCCTGCGCGCGCATTGGCGCCGTCCATTCCGTCGTGTTCGGCGGGTTTTCCCCGACCTCGCTGATCGACCGTATTCATGACTGCAAATCCGATGTCGTTATCACCGCGGACGAAGGGTTGCGCGGCGGAAAGAAAATACCGCTGAAGGCCAACACGGATGAGGCTCTGAAATCCTGTCCTAACGTTCACACCGTTCTGGTGTTCAAGCGCACGGGCGGGAATATCGGCTGGACCGAAAGCCGCGATATCTGGTGGCACGATATCGTCGGCAAGCAATCGACGGAGTGCGAGCCGGAAAAGATGAACGCGGAAGACCCGCTGTTTATTCTCTACACCTCCGGCTCCACCGGAAAACCGAAAGGCGTCCTGCACACCACCGGCGGCTATATGGTCTATGCCGCCTTCACCCATGAATGCACGTTCGATTACCGTCCCGGCGAAGTTTACTGGTGCACGGCCGATGTCGGCTGGGTCACCGGCCATTCCTACATCGTCTACGGACCGCTGGCGAACGGCGCGACATCGGTGATTTTCGAAGGCGTGCCGCAATATCCGGACTGGGGCCGTTTCTGGCAGGTGGTGGACAAGCACAAGGTCAATTCCTTCTATACCGCGCCCACGGCGATCCGTGCGCTGATCAAGGCGGGGGATGAATTCGTTAAAAAATCATCGCGCCAATCCTTGCGCATTCTCGGCACGGTGGGTGAGCCTATCAATGTCGAGGCATGGCATTGGTACAATACCATCGTCGGCGAAGGCCGCTGCCCCATCGCCGACACGTGGTGGCAAACGGAAACCGGCGGACACATGATCACGCCGCTGCCCGGCGCGACGCCGACCAAGCCGGGATCGGCCGCGCTCCCCTTCTTTGGCGTCAGGCCCGTGATCGTCGAGGCGACAACGGGTGAAGAACTGAAAGGCGCAACCGAAGGCGCGCTCTGCATTGCGGATTCCTGGCCGGGCCAGATGCGCACCGTGTTCGGCGATCATGAACGGTTTGAGCAGACATACTTCTCCACCTATGCCGGAAAATATTTCACGGGCGACGGCGCACGCCGCGATGCGGACGGGTATTACTGGATCACAGGCCGCATGGACGACGTGATCAACGTCTCCGGCCACCGCCTCGGCACCGCCGAGATCGAAAACGCGATCAATGAGGATGAGGCCGTGGTCGAATCCGCCGTGGTCGGCTTCCCGCATGATCTGAAAGGTCAGGGCATTTACGCCTATGTCACGCTGGCGGGCGGGGTCGAGCCATCCGACGATATCAAGAAAAGCATCGCCGCCACGGTGCGCAAGGTGATCGGCCCCATCGCCACGCCGGATATGATCCAATGGGCACCGGGCCTGCCCAAGACCCGGTCGGGGAAGATCATGCGCCGGATTTTGCGCAAAATCGCGGCGGAGGAGTTCGACACGCTGGGCGATACCAGCACGCTGGCCGATCCTGCCGTGGTCGAAGACCTCATCAAAGGCCGGAAAACAGGTTAATGACCACAATAGTATTGACGTAATAACGTCTCTTTCCTATGGTGCGGCGAATGGGAAAGCATAAAGACTTCATAGGCGTCTGCCGTACGTCCGTTGGGATCGCCGATGCGGTCAATACCAAGTTCGGTTACGGCGAAAAAACGGATGATGGCCGCCCGTTGATCACCCGTCCCGGCCCCGTGATCCAGCTCGGCATCGCGGCGTTCGAAGACGGTGAGGTCAACGCGACACTGTTCGTCAACGGTGACCAGCCAAGCTACCCCATCGTCCAGACGCTGGCCGAGAAGCAAAAGGCCGATATTGCCGCAAGCCTGGAAGATTCCCGCTTTACCATCGTACATACCGCCAGCGGACAGAACGCGTCCATGCGCGCGCTGGGATTGCTGTTTCTGTGCAAATCGCTGCGCCGCGACTACGGCGTGCATGAAATAGATTATGTCGCGCCGGCCCTCCCTTTTATGCGAAGCGACCGCAATTTTCGGAAGGAAGAAGAAAACGGGCAGCTCCGCCACGAATACAATGCTGTCGCCGCGCTGCATTATGCCGAATTGTTGCGCGCGGCCGGGGTCGACAGGGTCTGGAGCTTTGAGCCGCACTCCCGCGACGGCGTCGAACATTACAAAAAAGTCTTCGGCAAGAAAGGCGCGCAATTCGTCAATATGGGCGACTTCTTCGCCGATACGATCCGCCAGGAAAACCCGCTCCTTGACGGCGATGTCTTGCTCGTCATGGCTGGCTCCCCCGATGGCATGAACAAGCCGGACGATTACGGCATGGCGCGTGCGCGCAGCTTCGGCGAAGCGCTGTTCCGGGATACGCCGCTCGAACAATACGGCAGCAAAAAAGATTTCCGCAAGCGGCCCTACATGTTCGGTATCCACAAGGAGCGCATCAGTCCAAAAGAAACGCGCATCGTCGATTTCCACGGCGACGTCGCGGGCAGGACCTGCTTTATCATCGATGACATCATCAGCGGCGGCAGCACGACGTTGCTTGCGGCCGAGGAACTGAAAAAACGCGGCGCGAAAGAGGTGATCGCCATCGCCACCCATGGCGTCCTGGTCAACGGCGCAGCGGAAAAGCTTGTCAAATCACGCTATATAGACGGCATCATGCTGACCGATACGATCCCGGGCGTTCTTGAAAAACTCCAGGAAAACGGGCTTTTCGATCACAAGAAGATGAAGGTGGAAACCACCGCTCAAATCGTTACCGATATCATCGGCAGAAATTTCGATCCCGATAAAAAACTGGTCAGACGATACATGCCAACCGAAGGTGGGCTTTTGATGCCCGGTTCTGCGCCTACGCCGCAAGTCGGTTGAAACAGTATCGCGCCTGCTCGCGGAACAGGGCTTCCTGCCGCTGCAGTTCGCGCAAGTAAAACACCGCCAGCCACATCATCACAATCTCGTCACGGCCGTTTTTTTTCACCATCGCCGCCAGTTGCGCCATGTGATAGATCGCAAGGCGTTCTTTATCACGTTCCGCCTCTTTGGCTTTGCGCTCCGCCGCACGCGCCTCATCCATCAATATCTGCGCGCGTTTTTGCATCGCCTTGTCGGCGCGCAGCTCCATATACCGCGTCTGCACGGCGCACCACGCCGAATCTTCCAAAATCGCAGCCATGTCAGTCATGCAATCCATGCCGAACTCGCGCATTGCATTGCGGCGCTGTTCCTTTGCATCGAGATATTGCTTGTTCAGGTCGCCCAAAAGCCCGTCGAGGATCAGGAAGGCATCGAACTCGCTCAATACAGCCTTGGCGGGGGCAGGATGGCAACGGTCCAGCCCTTCGCTGACCCGGTGCATGATCTCCTGTAACGGCTTCGCTTCGGCCATGAAAAACCCCGAACCTGTTCAATTCGGGGCCATTCTACATAAAAAGGATTAGGGCTTTGTTAAAA
>JBDHTU010000181.1:0-3819 GCA_039808805.1 Micavibrio sp. | reverse complement strand
GTGAAAGCGGCGTCAACATGGTTTGCGCAGGTTTTCGCAAAATTTTTTCAGGTGTCTTTCAGGGTGTCGACCGGCGCGTTCGGCTTGGCTTCGCGCGGGGCGAAGGAGGCGTTGACTTCGGCCCCGAGAAGGACGGAGAGGCCGGACAACCAGAACCAGAGCAGCAGCACGGCGACCGCGCCGAGCGAGCCGTAGGTTTCATTGTATTTGCCGAAGTTGGAAACGAAGAGCGAAAACAGGGACGAGCCGCCGATCCAGAACAGGGTAGAGATGACCGCGCCCCAGCTGATCCATTTTTTCTTGTGGCGGGCATGGCACGGCGCAAAATTATAGACAATCTGCACGCCGAACACGCCGCTGAGCAGCAGCAGCGGCCAGCGCAGCATCAACAGCGGCGTTTCGATGGAATCCGGCAGATGGATGAAATTGAAGAAAGCGGGCATCAGCGCGATAAGCGAAAGCGCAAACAGCATATAGGCAAGAAGGACGAAAGTAAGTGTAAACGCCGTAAAGTTGAGCATCACCACATTGCGGCGTTCGCGCACGTTGTAGGCGATGTTCAAGCCTTTGATCAGCGCGCTCACGCCCTTGGTCGTGCTGTAAATTGTCAGCAGGACACCGACGATGAACCCGAAACCGAGCGCCGCGCCGCTGGTGGCGGAGATCGACCGCGCCTGATCCGCGAGGATTTTCAGGGAATCCGGCGGCAAAAACCCGGTGAGGCTTTCGATCTGCTGCGTGACAAAAGCCGGGTCGGAAAACAGGCCATAGAGAGAGATCAGCGCGGCAATCGCCGGGAAGGCGGCAAGGAAGAAATAGAAAGCGATTCCGGCCGCGAGCAGCCCGATGAAATCTTCATCGATGTTCTGGTACAGCCGGAGCAGGTACTGCACGGCCGGGTATTCCATGATCTTTTTCAAAAATTCCATAGGGCGCAAACACTTGAAGCGGGGAAAGGTTTCCTACGCCGCGCGTTTGACGCGGACGCCGGCGTTTTTCAGGGACCAGGCGAGGATCGCCTTTTGCGCGTGCAGGCGGTTTTCCGCCTCGTCATAAATCACGCAGGCCGGGGATTTCAAAACCTCTTCGGCCACTTCCTCGCCCTGGTGGATCGGCATGCAATGCATGAAAATGGCGTGCGGTTTGGCCGCAGACATCAAACCCGCGTTCACCTGGTACGGCCAGAACATGTCTATATCCTTGCCTTCCTGTCCCATCGACACCCATGTGTCGGTGACGAGGACATCGGCATCGTTTGCCGCGGTTTTCGGATCATCCGTGATATTCGCGTCCTTGTCGGCTTTTCCGTGCAGGGCCGGGGGAAGGGCGGCAATGAATTCAAACCCGAATTTTTTGGACGCCTGGACGAAGCTGCGCGTGACGTTGTTGTAATCACCGAACCACGCGATTTTTTTGCCTTTGACGTTGCCGAGCTTTTCTTCGATCGTCATCAGGTCGGCCATGATCTGGCATGGGTGGGAATAATTCGTCATGCCGTTGATAACGGGAATGTCCGCGTATTTCGCGAGGTCGTAGAGCGTGTGCTCGTCGCTGATCCGGATCATGATGGCATCGACGAAGCGGGAGAGAACCTTGGCGGTATCTTCGATGCTTTCCGCGCCGGAAATCTGCATTTCGTTCATGCCCATCACGACCGTGTGGCCGCCGAGTTGTTTCATCGCCACCTCGAACGACACCCGCGTGCGCGTGGATTTCTTGTCGAACATCATCGCGAGCGACAGCCCTTCGAGAATCTGTTCCGGCGAAAACTTCTCTTTCTTCATCGCATGGGCGTTGTCAAGAATATCCCGCAGCGTGTCCGCCGGGATGTCGGAAAGTTCGAGGAAGTGGTTGGTCATTTGATGTCGTCCAGTGTCTTCTTGAGGATGGAAAGGCCTTCTTGCGCCTGTTTCTTGGTGAGGATCAGCGGCGGCACGAGGCGCAGGGCGTTTTCGCCGCAGGACAGGGCGATCAGCCCGTTCTTCAAAAGTTTTTTCACGAAGTCTTTTACTTCCCCGCCGTTATAGTCGGCCGCGATCATCAGGCCCAGGCCGCGGACGTTCGAAATCAGGTTGGTTTCGCGCGCGATTTTTTCGAGGCCGTCTTTCAGGACGGCGCCGACCTCATCCACGTTTTCAAGGAAGCCGGGTTTCAGGAGTTCTTTTACCACTGTGGTGACGGCCGTGGTCGCAAGCGGGTTTCCGCCATAGGTGGAGCCATGCGTTCCCGCCGTGATGGCGGAAGTGAATTTGCGCTTGCCTAGGTACGCGCCGACAGGGAAACCCGCGCCCAGCCCCTTGGCAAGGCAGACTATGTCCGGCACGACATTGAAATATTCATAGGCGAAGATGGTGCCCAGCCGGCCCATGCCGCACTGGACCTCATCGAAAATCAGGCAGACATTGTTTTCATCTGCCAGCGCGCGCAGGCCTTCGAGAAATTCCTGCGTGCCGGGGATAATCCCGCCTTCGCCCATCACAGGTTCGACGATGATGGCGGCGGTCTTGGCCGAAATCAGGCGGCGCACGCTCTCAAGATCGTTGAATTTCGCTTCATGCGTGCCGGGGATCAGCGGCTCGAACGGTTCGCGGTAATGCGCCTGCCCAATGACGGAAAGGGCGCCCATGGTGCGCCCATGGAAGGAATTTTTGACGTAGATAAATTCGACGCAGTCAGGGCTTTTGGTTTCCTTGGCCCATTTGCGCGCGGTCTTCAGCGCGCCTTCGACCGCTTCCGCGCCGGTAGAGCAGAAGAACACCTGGTCGAACTCGCTCACCGCCAGGATCGTTTCGGCGGCCTCCATACGCTGCGGATCGGCGACATAACAAAGCCCCATATGAAGCTTGTCGATCTGATTTTTCAGCGCTTTGGTGTAGCGGGGGTGGGCGTAGCCGAGCGCGTTGACCGCGATCCCTGCGCCGAAATCGAGATATTTCTTTCCTTCGGTATCGTACAGATACACGCCTTTGCCCTTGGCGAACTGGACAGGCCAGAAGCCGTAGACGTTGATCAGAATATCGTTCGCGCGGTCGAGGAATCCGGTATCGGCCATGAATGGCTCCCTTATAATGTTGCGTCATCCCGAACGCGAAGCGGAGGGATCTTAAGATTCCCCGCATTCGCTCGGGATGACGAATGATGTGATTTAATTTTAAGGCAGATTGCGGGCGAAAGCCATAGCCGCCTAAGCTGCGTTGCACCCTATCGTTTTGCGGTAGAATGTTTTTGCATAGCCCTGTTTCGGGTCCGTGCCGTGGGCGAACGCCTTATATCCCGCAGCCGTAAACGCGCCGATGCTGGCCTTGTTATCATCCGCGATGGCGGAAACGATTTGCGTCATGCCGTTTTGCGCCGCGGTGGAAAACACGCTTTCGAGGATGGAGCGCGAAATGCCCATGCCTTTCATGGCGGGATCGACGCAAACAGTCTGCGCCACGGCCATGGTCGCGCGCTCCGCATCCGTGATCGGGTATCCTGCGAGATTTTGCACGGCATCCTCGTTTTTCAGGAAGGTAACAAGACCGAAGCCAGCCAGCGCCCCGTTCGGCGCCTTGACGCCGATTGCGGGCTGACGTTCGGCGAAATGAATTTTCAGGTCTTCCGCCGTCCGCGGTTTCAGGTGATACGGCTTTGCCAGCGTTGGCCGGACTTGCTCCTGCAATTTCAAAAATGCGCCGATATCCGCCGCCTGAAGATACAGGGTGGAGAGGTCGGACGGTTTAAATGCGGGTTTGGACGTTTGAACGAGAACAGGGCCGCTACCCTGGTAAGGGTCCGGGTCTGGGTCGATTTTGTGAGCGGTTGCTTTAAACATGGCCA
>JBDHTU010000180.1:0-3825 GCA_039808805.1 Micavibrio sp. | reverse complement strand
GTCATGCCGGAAGACCAGAAACAAGGTCTGGCATCCGGCGCTGTGCTAGCGGGGCAATCCCTCCAAAGCATGGATGGTTTTCAGGTCGGCTCGCAGGCAAGCGAAGCATTGCAGCTTGGCGCACAAGTAGCCAAGTTGGGCGTGGAAGTTGGTATGGCGGGTATGAAAATAGGCGGCGAAGCAATCCAAGCATTTTCTAATTTCTTCAGTCTTGGCGATCCTGATGGAAATGGCATTCCGGGCGATCAGCGGGTTGCAGAGGTAGAAGAGCCGAAAATACGCCCCGCTTACACGGCCAACATGAATTCCATACCGTCCCCGGGGTTGGGCTAACTCATCCTTTCAGGACACGTACGGCGGACCCTATACGCATTGCCGCCGTGGTAAAACACAACAATCCGAACAAAGCCGCAAACGCCGCGAACGCGGGCGGGTAGGCGCAGCAGACGACCATAAACACGGTCATTTCGCTTTTCTCCACCAGCCCGCCGCGGGGCACGGCAAGACGGTCTTCGCGCGCCATGAATACGGATTGCGCCAGCCAGGCCGCCGCCATCACCAGATAGGACAGCAGCAGGAACGCGGCGGCGAGCGAAGTGCCGAGCGCGCCGAGCGTGAACAGGAAAACGAAGCTTCCGCAAACGATAAACTCGCTGACGATATCGAGATAAGAGCCGAGCGGCGTAATGCCTGCCTGCCGCGCGACCGCGCCGCCGAGCGCCGACAGAAAACGGTGCAGCAAAATCAATAGCAGCGCGAGGGGGTAAATCTGCATGGAAGCCGCGAAGGCGGCAACCAGGCCGAGCAAAAGGGAAAACAAGGTCAGCTTGTCGGCGCTCAGGCCCCCCTGCATCACGCGGGTCGCCCATTTGTCCATGATCGTGTCCGCAGATGCGCGAAATATCGTGTCGAGCATTAAGGCGCATCCTCTTTTTCAGGAAATTGCTGCGGTTCATCCAGAACGATGGCGCCCAGCGCAAGATCGGTCAGGTCGTCGTCATCGCCATGCTCTTTTTGCAACTGGCGGAATTTCTGCACACCGAAGGGCAGGCTGACGATATAGGCCGTTCCAAGGATTGTCAGGGTCAGCCATGGTGCGTGCAGCAGTGCCGCGATCATCAGCGCCGCTACTCCCAGCAGGGGAATGCTGAATTTCGCCGGAACCTTGATCATCTTGGTGGAGAACGTCGGCAGGCGGCTGACCATCAGCGCGGCAACGATCATCATCCACAACCCCACCAATGGCGAGGCGAAACGGTATTCCACGAAGAAGGCAGGTTCCGCCTGCACCCAGACGATCAGCGGCAGCAGAGCGAGGCCTGCACCGGCGGGTGAGGGGATGCCGGAGAAGAACCCTTTTTTCCACGCGGGTAACGCCTTTTGCGTGACGTTAAACCGGGCGAGGCGCAGGGCGCAGGCGGCGGCGTAAACGATCATCGCCATCCAGCCGATCTTGCCGGATTCTTCCAAAATCCAGGAATACATGATGATCGAGGGGGCCACGCCGAAGGCAAGGAAGTCGGAAAGGGAGTCGAGCTGTGCGCCGAACTCGCTCGTCGCTTTCAAAAGGCGCGCGGTTGCGCCGTCAAGCGCGTCGAGGACAACCGCCACAAGGATGGCGAGGATGGCGCGTTCCCAATTCTGGTCCCACGCCATCTGGATGGCGGCAAGTCCCATGGCGATGGCGGTCAGGGTCATCAGGTTCGGAATCAGGCGCGAGAGCGCGACCGCGTTTTGCGGCGGATGTTTTTCATCCGGCTGCTCGCCCCGCGGCTTGATCTCGCTGATGCCCATCAGACAATGGCCCCAAACCGCGGCGCCTCATCGGATTCCAGGTCCGCGAACACGGTTTCGCCGCCGATGGCGCGCTGGCCGACGCAGACAAGCGGGGAAATGCCTTCCGGCACGTAAATATCGATGCGGCTGCCGAAGCGGATGATGCCGAACCGTGCGCCCGCCTTGACGTTGTCGTCTTCCTTGGAATCGTTCAGAATCCGCCGGGCGATAAGGCCCGCGATCTGGACGATGCAGATTTTCTGGCCGCTGTCCGTTTCAATGAGGAGAGAGCAGCGTTCATTGTCTTCGCTCGCCTTGTCGAGATCGGCATTGATGAATTTCCCGGGGGTGTAGACTTTGCGGATGATCTTGCCGGAAACGGGGATGCGGTTGACGTGAACGTCGAGAACCGACAGAAACGTGCTGATGCGGGTGTAACGCGTATCGTCGCCGCCCGCCAGTTCCGCGGGAAGAGACACGTCGCTGGTAATGCCGCTGACCATACCGTCGCCGCCGGAAAGGATCAGGGACGATTTTTGCGGGCTGACACGGTCAGGATCGCGGAAAAAGTACAGGCAGAAAACCGTGAAGACCAGGGCAAGGCCGGCCAGGAATTCCGAAAACGTCATAAAGACCAGGGCGGCAATGGCGCCGCCGCCGATAAAGGGGATACCGGCCGGGTGCGGGGGGACCAGAACGGTTTTTCTGATCGTGTTCCAGAGGGATTCGCTCATTGTAATGCTGTCCTTTTTTGCTGCGCTTTCAATCCGGCGGCAATTATAGCGGTTTGGCGGCTCTTGCAAAGGCCAAAGTCCGGGTTTATGCCTGTGGACGCTTATGGGGTGGAAATTCCTATCCCCTTGATGGTACAGTAAAAGCTGGTTTTTAAATCATAATAGAAAAGATGTACGAAGAATGGGCGTTATCAAGTCGGTTTGTGTGTATTGCGGTTCCTCCTCCCGGGTGGATCAGATTTATAAGGATGCGGCGGTGGAACTGGGCAGGGCGCTGGCCGCGAATGGCTGGGACCTCGTCTATGGCGGCGGGCGTGTGGGCCTGATGGGGCTTGTGGCGGATTCCGCGCTGCAATCCGGCTCCAAGGTCGTCGGCATCATTCCGCAGCATATCCAGGCGCGGGAGATTGAGCATACGGACCTGACGGAACTGCATATCGTGGATTCCATGCATATCCGCAAACAGATGATGGTTGATCGCGGCGATGCGTTCGTCATCCTGGCCGGCGGCTTGGGCACATTGGACGAGTTTTTTGAAATCCTGACATGGAAACAACTCGGCCTGCATGACAAGCCGGTGGTTATGGTCAATATCAACGGTTACTGGACCAAGATGATTGAGGCAATCCGCCACATCGCCGCAGAAAAATTCATGCGGGAAGAGGATTTCGGCATGTTCCAGGTGGTGGACAGCGTGGCCGAGGTCCCGGCGGCCCTGTCAAACGCACCGCACGAACGGTTCGATCCCTCCACGAAATGGGTATAATTTATTTTCATAATCATTTAACTGTGATTTAAGACCGAGTATTATACACTGGTACAAGAATACGCTTTTCACGGGCGCGATTTGTCGTCTGTTTTCACTTCGTTTTAGGTCTTTTTGAATGCATTACGATCACGATCTATTAGTAGCGCAGAACGTCGCCAGCGAGGCGATCGCGCGCATGCAAAAAGACGGCATCACGCAAGAACCTACAAATTTTGAAGTCTGGTACGCTTACTTTTCCAACGCCCATACCGAGCTGCGCCGCGCGATGGACGCCGCGATGAAGATCAAGGGCAAGTTGACCAGCATGGACTGCCGCAACTTGCACGACCAGTTCCTGTCCGAAAAAAAACAGCAAGAAGCTTACCAGCGCGCCTCGGACCAGATTCATGCCACATTGCAAGACGTCTCCGGGCTTATGACGAACGTCAAGGACGCCACGACAGGCTATAGTGAAACATTGACCGGGGTCAGCAGGAAAATCTCTTCGGTCAAATCGCCGCAGGAAATGGAGGTCGTGCTCAAAAGCGTCGTTGCCGACACCAACAA
>JBDHTU010000179.1:0-3828 GCA_039808805.1 Micavibrio sp. | reverse complement strand
ATGCTGGAGGAATACCCGTCCTTCGTCCATGTATACGACATGCTGTTCGACGGGGATGAGGATGTGCGCAATTTGCCGCTTACCGAGCGGCGCGCGCTGCTGGAAGCATGGCTGGCGCGGTCCGGCAATGCACGGCTCGATGCATCCACTATCATTCCGTATGAGTCTTTTGAAGAGCTTGGAAAGATCAGGCTGCAGGGCGCGGAAGAACACGGGCATGAGGGCATCATGCTCAAACGCAAGGATAGCCCTTATATTGCCGGGCGCCCGAAAGGCCCGTGGTTCAAATGGAAGCGCGATCCGCGTTTGATCGACGCGGTGTTGATGTATGCGCAGCGTGGGCATGGCAAGCGCTCGTCCTTTTATTCCGACTACACGTTCGGGGTGTGGAAGGGGAATGAGATCGTGCCCGTCGGGAAAGCCTATTCAGGTTTTACGGACCAGGAACTTGTCCGGCTGGACAAATGGGTGCGGGCCAACACGGTGGACCGGTTCGGTCCTGTGCGTGAGGTAAAAAAAGAACTGGTGTTCGAAGTCGCGTTCGATTCCGCGCAGGAAAGCGCCCGTCACCGCTCGGGCGTCGCGCTCCGCTTCCCGCGCATCAACCGCATCCGGTGGGACAAGCCGCCGCAGGAGGCGGATACCCTAGAGAGCGTGCGGATTTTCGTTTCCTGATATTATATAATTACAATGTAAAAATTTATCATTTAAAAACAGGTGATTGACTGACTTTTTGCTAGTAGCCTGGTCTGTTTTAAGATCAAAAATATGCTGTACAATCCCAACCGTCTCCGCTATCAATTGCAAATCATTCTCAATTAAAATAGCGGCCTATAAATAATGTCTGCACAGCCCCTCGAAAAAACGGACCTTTCTGTTGTTTCATCCTTGCCGTCCCTGACGCCGCGCCTGTCAGCACCCCTGAAAGACTGGCTGGCGGAACGGGACCGTGTGTTCGATATCGCGGGCCGGGTGAAGGGGCCGGTACATGTCATATTCCCGCAGATGATGCGCAGGAATATAAGCGACCTGAAAAACACGCTGGGCGATTTGGGCCTTCAGTACCGCATTTATTTCGCGCACAAGCCGACCAAATCCTGCGCCTTTATCCGGCAGGCCCTCAAGGAGGGGATCGGATTGGACGTTGCATCGGAAAACGAACTCGTCTCCGTCCTCGCCGCGGGTTTCCGGGGCGACCAGGTCGAATGCACGGGCGTGAAGAATGATGCGTTTCTGGAGCTTGCCGCACGGCATGGCTGCCTGATCGTGATCGACAGTATCGGCGAATTAAGACGCCTCGCCGCGGTAAAAGATAAATGCGGCATACCGGCCCGTACTAATATCATGATCCGCATCTCGGATATCAATTTTGCGGACAGGAACCAGAAGCTGCGCCATTCGCGCTTTGGCTCTAGCCAGCGCGATCTGCCGGAATTCTTCGCCTTCCTCCAAAAGCGCAAGGATTTCCAGTTCATAGGATATCACCTGCACAATGACGAGCGCGAAAGCGACATCCGCGCGGGTCAGCTGGAAAATATGCTGACCCTGATGGAGCAGGCATATGAAGAAGGGTTCGAGCCGACGCTGCTCAATATCGGCGGCGGGCTTCGCCGCGATATCCTGCAAGATTACAACGAATGGGCGCATTTCGTGAACGCGCTGGAAGAGAGCCTTTTGGAACATCGAGCGCCGATCAGCTGGGAGCGTTTCAGCTATGGCATGCGCCTTAACGACAAAGGAAAAGTCGCAGGGCGCGGTGCGGTTCAGGGGCTTATACCAAGCGCGGATTTCACCAAGATTTTGTCGGAGATTTTTGCAAGCGATCGTCAGCGCGGCCGCGCACTCGGCGCCATCATCACGGAAAACGGCTTCGACGTGATTACGGAGCCGGGACATGCTCTGCTCGACCAGTGCGGGATTTCGCTGTTCCGTGTTGTGGAGACAAAAGAGAGCAAGGAAGGTGAAAACCTCGTCCTAATGGACGGTAACATGTACAACCTCGCCGTTCCAATGCGTGAATATCTTCTGGATCCCATCCATATTCCGGCGGCCGAGCCGAAAGCCTCGAACGACGAGCCTTATGAGGGTTTTATGATCGGCAATCTGTGCCGCGAGGAAGATTTCCTGATGCGGCGGAAGATTTTCTTCCGGCAGAAACCTGTGGCTGGCGATCTGGTCGCTTTTGTCAACACGGCCGCCTACAAGATGGACTTTGAAAACGCCAACCCCCATATGCATATCGCCGGGACGAAAATCGCGGCATATCGGCAAAACGGTAAATGGCGCAGTTGTGACGACAATAATTACAATCCTTTTGAAGCGGGAGATATCGAATGATTTATGAGAGTGTGGAGCAACTGATTGGGAATACGCCGCTGCTGAAACTTCCGGCGCATGTGACGGGCCTAAAGAATATCGATCTTTATGCGAAGCTCGAATATTACAACCCGTTCGGCTCGGTCAAGGATCGGATCGCTTACAACATGTTCAAACCTGTGCGCGACGATTTGAAGGCAAAGGGCAAGACGCTGGTCGAATCCTCCTCCGGCAATACGGCGAAGGCCCTGGCGGCGCTGTGCGGCGTCAACGATATTGAATTCAAGGCGATCACGAACCGGATCAAATATCCGGAAGTGCGCGAGGTTCTAATGGCGCTCGACGCCGACATCGAGGAGCTGCCGGGTCTGTCCGACTGCCCGGACCCGCACGATCCGAACGATGCCATTCAGTATTCGCGCGATCTTGCCAACAAAAACCCGGACAAGATGTATTGCACGGACCAGTATTTCAACGAGTTGAACATCAAGGCGCACGAAGAATCGACCGGCCCGGAAATCCAGAACGACCTTGGCTCGGTCAATTATTTCTTCTCCTTCCTCGGCACGTGCGGCACGTCGATGGGAACCGGAAATTACTTGCGCCAGCACAATCCGGACCTTGAGGTTTACGGCATTGTGGCCGACGCAGGGCACAAAATCCCCGGCGGCCGTAACGTTGAGGAATTGTGGGAAGTCGGATTTTTCCGCCGTGACTATTTCGCCGACCTGATTTCCGGCAGTTCGCAACAAGCTGTCGAAGGCATGCTGGAGCTGAACCGCAGATGCGGCGTGCTCGGCGGCCCGACGAGCGGTCTTGTTTATTACGCGGCAATACGAAAGCTGCGCGAACTGGACGAAAATCTCGGCAAGGAAGGCAAGCGGGCCAACGCGGCCTTTATCGTCTGTGACCGGATGGAGCCTTATATGAGCTTCCTGCGCAAGCATCAGCCGGATATCTTCTCCACCCGCACGACGAGCCGCGACACGGTCAATAGTCTTTCGCTAGCGGACGTTGACGCGGCACCTGTTTTGGATCCCTCGAAAATATCCGAAGTTCAGGCGCGCGGTGCCTATGTCATCGACATCCGCGGTCACTTCGCGTTTTCCATCGGCCATGTTCCGGGATCGATCAACATCTTGGACGATTATTTCGCCTCGACGATTGAAAGCGGGCAGGTATTCCCCGATGGAAAGCCGATCCTCGTTGTCTGCCGCATTGGCGACATATCCAAAAAATTTGCAGCCTATCTTGCGAAACAGGGATATGAGGCCTATTCGCTGGAAGGCGGCTATCAGGCTTACAAGCAAGGCGGGTTTGACGTAGAAAAATCACGCAAAGAGGAAAAGATTGCAGCTTAACAACGCGGTCGAAATCGGCGATTTTTGCCGGAAGGAATATATTTACTGGCCCTTGTCGTCGAACAAGCGGCTGGTGTTCGACCGCGTGATACGCCATGTGAATGGTGGCGATGTGCTTGATCTCGGCTGCGGCGAGGCCGGGCTTTACTGG
>JBDHTU010000178.1:0-3839 GCA_039808805.1 Micavibrio sp. | reverse complement strand
GCATGTATGGCCGGAAATAGGGATTTGCCCTGACGTGGGCGAAGTGGTAAAAAATGGAAACTGCATCGCAGCGCAAAAGAATTTATCAATAATATCAAAGGGTTGACATAAATGAACATCCACGAATATCAGGCAAAAGAACTGCTCGGCAAATACGGGGTCGCTGTGCCCAAGGGCATTCCGGCCATGTCCGTCGATGAGGCCGTCAAGGCGGCCGGCGAACTGCCCGGTCCGCTTTACGTGGTCAAGGCGCAGATCCATGCCGGTGGCCGCGGCGCCGGGAAATTCAAGAACAACCCGGAAGGCAAGGGCGGCGTTCGCCTCTGCAAGACCGGGGATGAAGTGAAAGCCGCCGCCGAGGCGATGCTGGGCCAGGTTCTGGTGACCAAGCAGACCGGCCCGGAAGGGAAGGAAGTGCAGCGCCTGTATGTTACCGACGGCGTGGATATCAAAAAAGAATATTACTGCTCCGTCGTTCTGGACCGCGCCACCTCCCGCATCACCTTCATGGTGTCCACCGAGGGCGGCATGGATATCGAAGAAGTCGCGCACAAGCACCCGGAGAAAATCTCCAGGGTCGCCATCGACCCGGCCGCGGGATTTCAGCCGCACCATGCCCGCACGCTGGCGTTCGGCCTCGGTCTTGAAGGCGATGCGATGAAATCCGCGCAGAAATTCTTTGCGGCGCTTTACAAGGCGTTCGTGGAACTGGATTGCTCCATCGTCGAAATCAACCCGCTGATCGTGACCGACAAGAACGAAGTCGTGGCGCTCGACGCCAAGATGAACTTCGATGACAACGCGCTGTTCCGCCAGAAAGCGGTTTCGGACATGCGCGACGAATCCGAAGAAGACGCCAATGAAAAGCTGGCGAAGGACTGGGAACTCTCCTATGTCCGCATGGACGGCAATATCGGCTGTATGGTCAATGGCGCAGGCCTTGCCATGGCGACGATGGACATCATCAAGCTGTATGGCGGCGAGCCTGCGAACTTCCTCGATGTCGGCGGCGGCGCGACGACGGAGCGTGTTACGGCTGCGTTCAAGATCATCCTGTCCGACAAAAACGTGAAGGGCGTCCTCGTCAACATCTTCGGCGGCATCATGAAGTGCGACATCATCGCCAACGGTATTGTCGCCGCGGCGAAAGAAGTCTCGCTTTCGGTTCCGCTGGTCGTGCGCCTAGAAGGCACGAACGTGAAGGAAGGAAAGGAAATCCTCGCGAATTCCGGCCTGCCGATCGTATCCGCCGACAATCTTGCGGATGCCGCCAAGAAGGTGGTCGATGCCACCCAAAAGGCGATGAAAGCAGCTTAAAGAAGCTGTGTCGTTATCGTCTTAAGGACAAGGTTTGTCTGCCGGGCCAATGGTGCCTGCAAGGCGGCAATCGGCTTTTTGCGTCCTGCCTGGAAAACCTGAATCTTTTGGGGAGCATGCGAACGATTCAATGCCCGTTATTTCGCAAAACTCATCGGCGGATTTTATCGGCTTTTTTGGCGCCTGCTCTGCGTCGCGTTCAGGCAAAATGCCCTGAAACAAATTTAGCCGAACAGCCTGTTCCGCTGTTAAATTCAGATCTTCGGCTTTTATCAATTCACGCGCGTACGTTTCCGGCAACCCCGTAACGTCCTGAAGGATTTCGACGAAATTCTCTACGGTTATCCCCATACCGTCAACTCTTCCGCCCAGCGCGCTGAATTTCATGACTCCACCAATTCCTTCCGACGGCTCATGCAGCATAACGCGGCAATGCGGCATGGCATATCTGGGGCCTTTATTACCAATTGCAATAAACGCGGCAATGGAACCGACCCCGCCCATGCAAATGGTTGTCACCGGATTTCGAACGCTGTTCATAGCATCAAGGATGCTCCACCCCGCCCTAACCTCCCCGCCAAAGGAAGAAACTTCGGCAATGATAGGAGCATCGGGATCTTTCTTAGCCAGTTCGTAAAGCCTGTCGATGATGGGGAGTGCCATCTTGTCATCAATGTCGCCGGTGATCCTGATTACTCTTTCAGGATCTCTTTGATATGTCACTTTGGCGGCGGTTTCTTCGTCGACATAAAAATCGGCGGCGTCGGCCTGCATGCCTTGCGCGGCAACGGCGGCGAAAATAAGGGCGGGCTTCAGGGCACTATTGATGGCGGAGGCCGGGTTTAACAGCGACATGGCAATGCTCTCTAACTGGAGTTTAAGCCCGGTTATAGCAAGGCTATGTTAAATGCGCAATGCAGATATGTTAATGTTGTTCCAAGGCCGCGACGCGCGTTCTCGGCCGCGGTTCCGGGGGTGGGGAAGTCTGGAGCGCATGGGGTGAGGGGACCTCTGCAACAGCTCTTGCAGGCGGCGCGGCGACCGTTGTTTCCGGTTCGCTGACGAGGCCGAATTTCTGGGCCATGCCTTGGGCCGCGTCGGCGGCGGCGGTCAGGTGGTACCAGGTTGTCTCGGCCCTATCTATTGTGGCTTCCCACCAGGGGTACGCGCCTGATTTATGCATCGCTGCCTCGATATAGGAAATTTTGTCGGGGATCAACGATTTCGCCTCATCGGTCAGGCAGACATCGGTGACGGTGGCCTGATCATTGTACATCGCGCTGAACGCCTGATACGGGCTCTGAACATATTTGCTGAATTTCTCTTCGATAAAATGCAGGGCTTCGTCCGCCGTCATATCGGGCGTGAGAAGGCCGGGATTCGCGGCGACTATGCCGCCGAATTTTTCACCGATCGGCTCGTCCGGCGCTACCTCTGCCATTTCTTCTAATCGTTCATATGTGGTGGCGCCAAGGAAGTGGTCGCGCGCATAGTGTTTTTCTGTGAGAGCTAAAACTTCCGGTGCGCTGAGATTGGGATTTGCGATTTCCGGCATGACTTTTTTCATGTGCAGGGCAACCAGTTCCACCTGCATCAACGGCTCTGCCGCCAGTGTCATTGAATGAAAAAGCGGGGCATCCATCTTTTGGCTCTTCAACGTGCTTTTGATTTCGGCGTCACTCATTGATGCTATGCGGTCCACAGCTTCGACCAGCAGAAGATCGCCCGGCGTTTCAGAGGAAGTGCCGACTCTATCTTTGGCTTCCTTGTACATAAATGTGTCTTGGCCATAAGCTTTTATATAAGCCAGCTTTGTGGAATCGATGACCTGGAAATAACCCTCGGCGGTATAGCCTTGGGTTTTTTCATTCGCGCTGCGCGCGACGACATCAGTGAATTTCGCCGTCTCTATATAAGACATCATGTGTAGCGCGATGGCGGGGACGCCGTGCCGCGCACCATGGTTCATGACAACCTGCGCCAACCGTTCACGGCTGTTTGATGCTGCCCTGTCAAAATCTACGGCATAAACGGCGTTGCTCACGGAATTTCCATGCATGATTTCCGGCGTCGCAAGGCAGGCCGCGTGGAAACTGTCCGCCGTGGTCATTTCTTTGGCATAAGGGGCGGAATCGACCACATCTTGCGATCCGGCCCACAGGACCATTCCAGCCGTTGCGCCAAGCCCTGCGATGCGGTGCCAACGGGGAATTTGCGCGCGATCGCTCGCCGCCGCCAGCAAGTTTACAACCGGTAAAACGGTGGCCTGTGTCAGCGCAACAGGAGAATATAAAACATACCCCGCACCTTTTCCCAAAGACGACAAGCCGTTGAGGAAATTGCTGCCGGCCTTGCGGAAATTCGCACGGCTGCGGTTGTCGTACATCTCGCGCTCTGCGGCTTCTTTCGCCACATCGGCATCGCTCACCAGTTTCTTGATGCCAAGCGTATCGCGCAGGTTGAGGGTTTGCATTTCCTCCGGTGTGATGTGTTTCGCAGCCTTGAGGACTTCTTGGCGAATT
>JBDHTU010000177.1:0-3865 GCA_039808805.1 Micavibrio sp. | reverse complement strand
AGAATAGTTGAATAGAAGAAAGCAAAAGGCAGCGAAATCATGGACAACCAAACCATTCGCATCAGACTGAAGGCGTTTGACCACCGCGTGCTGGATCAATCCACGCATGAGATCGTCAACACGGCGAAACGCACGGGCGCGCAGGTTCGCGGTCCGGTTCCGCTGCCGACGAACGTCAAATATTTTTCGGTAAACCGTTCCCCGCACGTCGACAAGAAGTCGCAGGAACAATTCGAAATGCGCACGCACAAGCGCCTGATCGATATCGTCGACCCGACGCCGCAAACGGTGGACGCGCTGATGAAGCTCGATCTCGCCGCCGGCGTTGACGTTGAAATCAAAATTGGCGCCGCCGCATAAGCTGTAGGGTCATAAGGTAAGGAAGAAGACAATGAGAACCGGAGTAATTGCACGCAAGGAAGGCATGACCCGTATCTTTACGGCGGATGGCAAGCAAGTCCCTGTCACCGTGTTGAAGATCGATAACTGCCAGGTCTTGGGCATCCGCGAAAAAGACAAGCATGGCTATGTCGCCGTTCAGCTCGGCGCCGGCAATGCAAAGGTAAACCGCACGTCCAAGGCGATGCGCGGCGTGTTCGCGGCTGCAAAGATCGAACCGAAGCAAAAGATGGCTGAATTCCGCGTTGAAGATGCTGCCGGTTTTGAAATCGGTGCGGAAATCTCCGCGAGCCACTTTGTTGAAGGCCAGTATGTCGACGTACAAGGCACGACCATCGGTAAAGGTTTTGCCGGTTCGATGAAACGTTGGAATTTCGGCGGTCACCGCGCGTCGCACGGTAACTCGGTTACGCACCGTTCGCACGGTTCGACCGGTCAGCGTCAGGACCCGGGTAAGGTTTTCAAAGGCAAGAAAATGGCCGGTCATCTCGGTGTTGAAACCGTCACGACGCAAAACCTTGTCGTTGCCGGTGTTGACCTCGAAGACAACCTGGTTCTGATCCAGGGTTCCGTACCTGGCCCTGATAATGGCTGGGTGCTGATCACGGACGCGGTCAAAATGCCCGCGCACAAGGATGCCCCGGTTCCGGCAGGCCTGAAACAATCCGCCAAGCCCGCCAAGGCAGAAGCGAAAGCAGAAGAAGCTCCGGCAGCGGAAGCACCTGCGGAAGAAGCAAAAGGTGAATAGTCATGAAGATCGCTGTTAAAACACTCGACAACAAGGCCGCTGGAGATATCACGCTCGACGACGCCGTGTTTGGCGCAGATGTCCGTCCGGACATCCTGCACCAGATGGTGACGTATCAGTTGGCCAAGCGCCGTGCCGGTACGCACGCGACGCAAGGCCGTTCGGATGTTTCCCGCACGGGTAAAAAGCCGTTCAAGCAAAAAGGTACGGGTTCTGCCCGCGCCGGCGACCGCACCCGCGTTATCGACCGCGGCGGCCAGGTTGCCCACGGCCCGCAAGTACGCAGCCACGCCACGGAGTTGCCAAAGAAAATACGCCAACTGGCGATGAAATCGGCTCTGTCCTCCAAGGCAAAGGAAGGCAAGCTGATCATTCTCGACGCTATCGCGCCGAAGGATCACAAAACCAAGGCAATGGCGGCAGCGTTTAAAGCCCTCGGCTTTGATTCCGCGTTGATCGTCGGCGGCAAGGAAATCGATGCGAATTTTGCCCGCGCGACGGGCAACCTGCCGAAAATCGATGTTCTGCCGGTTCAAGGCGCGAACGTGTATGACATCCTGCGCCGCGACACGCTGGTCCTGACCAAGGACGCCGTTGCGGACCTGACCGAAAGACTGAAAGGCTAAGACAATGGCTGCGAAGAAAAAAGAAGAAGCGAAAGTCGCTGAATGGATGTACGGCATCATCGCCGCACCGGTCGTGACTGAAAAGTCCACGATGGGCTCCGAGCATGGCCAGGTAACCTTCAAGGTTCCTGTCAAGGCGACGAAACCGGAAATCAAGGCTGCGGTTGAGGCGCTGTTCAAAGTGAAAGTGACGAAAGTCAACACGCTGATCAGCAAAGGCAAGACCAAAGTGTTCAAAGGCACCAAGGCTTTCCGTTCCGATACGAAAAAAGCGATCGTTACCCTTGAAGAAGGCCAGACGATCGACGTTGGAAACGGTCTGTAAGATAAACGAGCTATGGCGCTCCGCCGATACTGGAGAAAGGTAAAGAAAGACAATGGCACTGAAACAGTTTAGACCGATTACGCCCGGTACACGCGGCCTGATCCTGATCGAACGCGACGCGCTTCACAAAGGCGCGCCGGAAAAGAACCTGACCGAAGGTAAAAAGAAGACCGGCGGCCGCAACAACATGGGCCGCGTTACGGCGTTCCAGCGCGGCGGCGGTCACAAGCAGCGTTACCGTATCATCGACTGGAAGCGTAAGAAGTTCGACGTCGAAGGCACGGTTCTGCGCCTGGAGTATGACCCGAACCGCACGGCGTTTATTGCCCTCGTTGAATATACCGATGGTGAAAAAGCGTACATCATTGCGCCGCAACGTCTGGCCGCAGGCGACAGAATCGTCGCTGGCGAAAAAGCCGACATCAAGCCGGGCAACGCCATGATGTTGAAATCCATGCCGGTGGGTACGATCATCCACAATATCGAGATGAAGCCGGGCAAGGGCGCCCAGCTCTGCCGTTCTGCGGGAACCTATGCGCAGCTGGTCGGCCGCGATGCAGGTTTTGCACAGATCAAACTGGCTTCGGGCGAACTGCGCATCGTGCCGGAAGGCTGCATGGCGACTGTTGGCGCGGTATCAAACCCGGACCACATGAACCAGAATTTCGGGAAAGCCGGCCGCCAACGCTGGAAAGGCATTCGCCCGCACGTTCGCGGCGTTGCCATGAACCCGGTCGATCACCCGCATGGCGGCGGCGAGGGCCGCACGTCCGGCGGTCGTAACCCTGTTACACCATGGGGCAAACCGACCAAGGGCGCCAAGACACGCAAAAACAAGAAGACGGACAAATTCATTATCCGTCGCAAGAAGAAATAAGGAGCTAAGCTTATGGCACGTTCACTCTGGAAAGGTCCGTTTATTGACCGCCACCTCCTCAAGAAGGTGGAAGCCGCCCGTCAGGCCGGCAAGAATGTCATTATTCAGACCTGGTCCCGCCGTTCGACCATCCTGCCGCAAATGGTGGGTCTGACGTTCGGTGTTCATAACGGTAAAAAACATGTGCCGGTCATTGTTACCGACCAGATGATCGGTCACAAGCTCGGCGAATTTGCGCCGACGCGCGAATTTAAAGGCCACTCTGGCGGCGATAAAAAAGCAGCCGCCAGCTCGGCCAAGAAGTAATAGATAGAGGCGAAAATGGGACAACAAACAAACGAAAGACGCGTCAAGGACAACGAGGCCATGGCAATGGCCAAGTTTCTGCGCACCAGCCCGGGCAAGTTGAATCTTGTTGCCGCGATGATCCGTGGCAAGGCCGCTTCTAAAGCGCTGGTTGATCTGGAATTCAGCAACCGCCGCATCGCGCAAGATGTTCGCAAAGTGCTGGCTTCTGCCGTGGCCAACGCTGAAAACAACCATAACCTCGATGTCGACAAGCTGGTCGTTGCCGAGGCGTATGTCGGCAAGTCCGTCAAGATGCGCCGTTTTGCCGCCCGCGCGCGTGGCCGCGCCGCGCCGATCGAAAAGCACTTTTCGCGCCTGACCATTGTCGTGCGTGAAGGCGATGCGATCAAGGCCGCCAAGAAAAAACCTGCGGCCCCGAAAGCTGCAAAAAAAGAAGCCGGTGATAAAAAAGAAGCTGCCAAAAAACCCGCAGCGAAAAAACCGGCCGCTAAAAAAGCCGCAACCAAGCAGGACAAGGAATAGGAGCTCCATACTATGGGTCAAAAAGTCAATCCAATCGGTCTGCGCGTCGGTATCAACCG
>JBDHTU010000176.1:0-3866 GCA_039808805.1 Micavibrio sp. | reverse complement strand
AAAACCCCGCTGGATGAAGCGCGGGAGACGATCAACACACTTAACGTCGTCTATGACACGGCGCTCGCGCACCGCCGCCTGTTCGAAAAGGCGCTGGCCGACCACGGCTATGCGGATGAAGGCGTGCGGGTGCAGGAACCGCTGATCTCGCCATGCGCATGGACGCTGGGCGACGCCGACGGCAATGAAAGCCTGACGGCAGATGTGCTGGCGGAAGGAATCGCTCTTCATCGAAAGGCGGTTACGGACCGCTATCTTGAAACGCTCGATTTTCTGGTGGCGCAGGCGCGTCCCGTTGCAAAGCTGCACACGGCGCTGAACCGGCTGCGCGGTGATATCTTCCGCATCGCGGACGGTGATCTTGCGCCTTATGGCAGCGGGGAGGCGCTTGCCCTGTATATTGAGGAAATCGGCGGCGGCATCGATGTCTATGAATGCGGTCGTGCGCTGAAAGACCATGTGCTGGATTTTGCCTATATGGTCCGCTGCTTCGGGCTCGGCTTCGGCACCATCGACATCCGCCACAACGCGGTCGATATCCTCGAATGCGTGCGCAGGCTCGCCGCAGCGGCGGGGCTTGAGGATGAGAAGGCGCTGGAAGAAAGCGATCTCGATTACCTGCAATTGAAATTCACCGCATGGCTGAAGGATGAAAGCGCGCTGACGCTTTGCGCAGCGGTTCAACCCTCTCGTCTTGCGCGGGCCGGTCACGATACGGCCGCCAATATTCTGGGGCGCCTGCGCGTCATCGGGGAAAATCCCGATATGTGCGAAAAGCTGATCATCGCGGAAACTGCGCATCCGGCGCACGCGCTCGGCGCGCTGCTGCTTATGAAGGTGACGGGCAACGCGGTGGGGGAGGCCGGAAGCCGCATCGACCTGACCACGTTGTCTGAATCCGTGCGCGACTTGATGGGCCTTGGCAATTTGCAGGAAACGTTATTGGAGAATCCGACCTATCGTCGCCATGTCGCCAGCCGCGGACGTCTGATCGCGATGATCGCCAAGAGCGATACGACGCGCCAGGACGGGCGCGGAGAGGCGGAATACGCGCAATACGAAGCCTGCGTCGATGTGTTTCGCGTCGTGGAAAAAATGCGGCGCAAATATCCCGAATTGCAAAGCGTGCTGCCGTCCGTCATGAATGGCGGCGGTCATGCGCTGCAACGGGGCGGCGGGCGCGTCACGGAAATCCCGGCGGTGCACGGGCGCGCTGCGGCGGATGCGCGGGTGACGGATTGCGGCCCTTCAACCTTGACCGTGCAGGGCCAGCAGCTCGGAATCCTGTTCTGCCCCGGCAAGGTCGCGCTCGGCACGCTGGAGGCGCTGGCCGCGCAGAATTTATACACCAAGGCCGGTGTGCACGGCGAAATGCCGGAACCGCCGCCCGCCAGGAACACGAACCGCCAGTATGCGCGTAGCGATGCATGGCTGTATGCCAAAACGGCGGGCCTTGCGTTTGAAGCGCTGACCAAGGGAAACCCGGCTATTGACAATCTTCTGGTGCGGGCGCCGTGGCTGTCGATGAAGGCGGGCAATGTTTCTTCCCGCCCCGGCAAGCGCGGCGAAAAAATGGTCGGTCCCGGCATCACGCCGCGCGAAGCGTATGGGAAAGACCCAAAGGCGCTTCAGGGCCGCGCGATTTCCGGCGAACGGTTGACGGCGCACGCCTGCCTTCCGGTGTTTTCCGTCCTGGGTTTGCTGGAGGCGATGGAGACCGTTGCGGGACAGGGGCTGGCCAGTCGCAACCCGGACAAATACGGCGCGCCGCTGCATCATCTTTACCGCACGCACAAAATTCACCGTGACGGCGCCCGCGCCACGATCAACGCGGTGACGATGGCGGATTTCGATATCTGCTGGCCCTTGCTTGCGGGCCGCGTACGGCCCAAGCCGCAGGAAGTGTTCCGTCTTGCCGGAAAATTCAAATACCGCGACGCGGGCGGCGAAGACACTGCGGAAATCACGCTCGCTTTTCTTGAGCAGTATTTTCTTGATGTTGAAAAGCTTAGCTACGGCATGGTCTCCGGGCAAAAGGCGCCGAAGAAATTCGTACATGGCGACGGACTCAGGAAACTTTGGCCCGAACTGGCGGGGGAAGTCGCCTACCGTGCCCGCGCGGCTGAATTCGCTCGCGTCATCGAATGCCACCGGGCCCGTGCTTTTCTGGAATCCCCGGATACGCCCCTGACGGAAATGGATTTCCGAATCATCCAGTCTTTGTACACGGCGGCGGATGTCATCAACGCCCCGGTCGGTATCCTCGCCACCCGTACACGGCTTGAACCCGTCTATGAAACCCGCAATGGCGTGCGCACGAAGTTTATGAAACCTGAAAGCTACCTCGAAAGCGATGTGGCCGGGCTTCTGGCCCTGCCGTCCGCCATGCGCTGAGAACCCATATTTCCCATATAGATTCTTCATGCCTTATATATATGTCTGCTGCCAACCGCATCTTGTGCATTCGTGCAACGATCCGGAAAGAAAATAAAAGCGCTGACTATTCGGCTTGCCGTTTTGTCTTTACACTGGGCGGTGCAACATGCTTGAAGGGGAAATCCTATGAAAAATATCTGTCTAGCACTCGGCATCCTGGCTTTGACCGCCGGCGCTTTCTCTTCTTTCGCCCGCGCGGAAGAACAAATCGGCGACTTCGCGCTGTCCGCCAACGTCGGCATGGTGACGGATTATGTGTACCGTGGTATCACGCAAAGCGATGAAGGCCCGGCGGTTCAGGGCGGTTTTGACGTCGATCACTCCTCCGGCCTGTATGCCGGTATCTGGGGCTCCAATGTTGATTTCAACGACGGTGACGAAGCCCATGTCGAAACCGATTTTTATATTGGCTATGCCTCTGAATTCCAGGGGTTCAGCTATGACCTCGGCGCAATCTACTATGCCTATCCGGGTGCGGATTCGGATCTGGACTATGACTTCTTCGAAGTTGCGGCTGCTCTCGGTTATGACTTTGACTTCATGGCGCTGAGCGGCGCGATCAACTATTCGCCGGAATATTTCGGTGAAACGGGCGATGCCGTTTACTATGCCGCGAATGTCGATGTTCCGCTTCCCTATGATTTCAGCCTTGCCGGTCACGCCGGTTACCAGACCATTGACGAAGGTGAAGATTATTTCGACTGGTCCGTCGGTCTGGGTTACAGCGTCTATGGTTTTGACCTTGCCCTGACCTACAGCGACACGGATCTGGATGAACCGGAAGAGTGCGCGGACGGTTGCAGCGGCCGCGTCGTCTTCGGCGTGTCGAAAAGCTTTTAGGATTTCAGGGACAAACCACCGGGTTTGTCCCTTTTTCTTATCGGCATTCCGCTGCCGAAAACGAGGACACCGTTAAAATTATTGGCGTAAAATAAACGATACGCGATATCAGCATCGGTTATCAGGAATATGACGGCCTGGGCTGGTACGGTGTTGTCGTGCAAAGACCCGCAGGCAAAAAATAGTCACGCTTCGATAATGTAACGGATGGCGAGGACTTCGATGGTCTCGTTTTTGTCCGCCAGTCGCACCTCGGCGCTTTCACCGACGCGGAGTTTCAAAAGTGCGCGTCCCACGGGCGACTGCCAGTTGATTTTTCCTTTTGAAAAATCCGCCTCGTCCACGCCGACCAGTTTTACGGTGTATTCGCTGTCGTCTTCGCGCACATACGTGACGGTTGCGCCGAAAAACACCTGCTCTATACCCTGCTGCCGGCGCGGATCAACCACTTCGGCGCTCTCGGTCCGCTTGGTCAGATACCGGATGCGGCGGTCGATCTCGCGCAGGCGCTTTTTGTTGTAAATATAATCGCCGTTTTCGGACCGGTCGCCGTTGCCCGCAGCCCATGATACGATTTCCGTGATGCGCGG
>JBDHTU010000175.1:0-3911 GCA_039808805.1 Micavibrio sp. | reverse complement strand
TTGCCGCCTTTACCTGCCTGGGCATAACCGGAACGCCGAACGGCTATGACTATCGCGGCGGCGACATTGACCGGGCCCTGCTCGCGATCGAACGCTTCGCCGCGCGGCTGGCGTCAGGCGCTGCGACGGGCACACAGCGCACTCCCGGCAATCCCTGATTTATGACGGCCTGTTGCCGCGCACCTGCAGCAGGCCCTTTTCCGCCGTCACGGGATGCGGATCGAACAAGCCGCTCCGCGCATGGCTCGACGCCTCCCCGAACGCGGTCCAAAGCTTGCTCACGGCAGAATTGTACAGATCGACGATCTGCGGCAGCGGCGCCTTGTCCCGCCGCGCCTGATGCCGAAGCGGGATGCGCTCCTGCTGCTTGCGCAGCCTGGCCATCGTGAACACGGACAGCTCATCCGCGCTCAGATGCTCCGCTGCTTGCTCGAACAACGCGCGATGCAATCCCGGAACCTTCTGCGCCTCACGCTGCATTACCGCCCGTACATCCAGGGGAATGACGCGCGGCGAAGTACTCACCGGCGGCGGGGTTTCCGCAGCTGCGGCAACATGAACGGGAGGCGATGGCGTGATCTTGGCCGCGGGTTGAGGCACAGGGAAAGGCGCAGCCGGTCTTTGCGGCGCATCCCCTCCCAGCCCGATTGCCCTTTCCGCCGCCCTGCGCAGCGCGGCAGTTTCCTCCAAGGATTTACCCATATCGTCCGCGAGTTGCGCCAAGCTAACCCTGTCTTCCTTTGCCCGTAGAAGGGATTGGCCAATCACCCGGAACTCTTCCGGCCCCAGCACCTTCGCCGCGGACAGAAGCAGGCTGCGCGCGGCTCCCTTTCTCCCCATATATTGCATCTCTGCCGCATAAAGGGCGCGATTGTCCTCCGGCACTTCGGCCAGGACATGCGCTTCTATCGAAACATGTTCTGCCTTGGGCGCCCCCGCCGCCGCTTTGGAAAGCCGTTTGCTTTCGAGGGGGGCTTTTCGCACTGCCGGCTCTTTGGGCGCACGGTGTATGGTTTCTTTTGGCGGTTTATAGGCGCGAAACGCACTATGCCCGGAAACCCGCGGTTGTTTTACAGGCATAGCCCGGTCCAGTTTTTCCGCAGCGTTGTTGCGTATTATAATGGCCTCTTCAATGCTCAGCCCCATAGCCGAGGCGATCTGCGCCATTTTTATACGGGATGGCCGCACACGAAAATCATGTTGTGACAGGATCGATAACTCATCGGCTTGAAGTATTTTGCCGGCCTGTACAAAAACCTTGCGCATCGCTTCATATTTTGGAAGATGGGGCAGTTCCTCCAGCGCTACGGATCGATTATGTTCCGCAATTTTTGCCAGAATCCGTTCGTCCCTTGTGCGTTTAGGCCTGAGAACGCGCGGCGCCCTTTCTACGGGCGGCGCATAAGGCCGAAAGAAAAATTTGGATGTGGATTGTCCTGTTGGTTTGAGTGCAAGACGCAATTGTTCCGCGGCCCGGTTGCGGATTTCAATGACCTCATCCAGCGGCCTTTCCATCTGCTGCGCCAGCGTTTCATAACCGATCCTCTGCGCCTGAAGACGCAGCGCGGACTGCGTGATGACGCGGAATTCATCAGGCTCCAGAATTTCAGCCGCTTTGAGAAACGCGCCGCGTTTTATCCCCCTGAATGAAATATTCGGCCCTTCGGCGGCAAACAGCGCGCGGTTTTTCCCGGGAATCCCCAGAAGAATTTTTTCTTCCCTGGACAGTTTCGGCTTCGGCGGCCGCGGTAATTTTTCAAGCGGCGGTGTGTAAGGGCGAAAAGAACGGTGCCCGGAAAGATTCGGCGGCTTTACAGGCACCGCGTCATTGAACTTTGAGGCGGCACGGTTGCGCAGGGCGATCGCATCTTCAAGGCCCATACCTTTCGCAGCATCGATATCCGCGATGTTCTTGCGATGGCGGCCATGCCGCAGATCATGCTGGGACAAAACCTGGAATTCATTCGCCGAAAGCGCCGTTCCGGCCGTAACGAACAAGCGGCGCAACGCAGGCCATTTGGGAAGATACGGCAATTCTGCCGCGGCAATAGCCCGGTTGTGTTCGGGGAACTTCGCCAGAAACCGCTCTTCCCGGGAAAGCCCGGGCTTGGGGACGGCGACCGGACGCGACATTTTTGGAACAGGGCCCGCGGCACGGCGCTCCGCCCCTTCCCAGCGCGCGTACCGTTCGCGCGATATCGGCATCCGAGGCTTGGGCGAAGAAACATCGAGTTTCAGCCCCAGCAATCCTTCGGCCTCTTTGCGAAGGGCGGTGATTTCCTCCAGCGGGCGTTTCATGTCCGCCGCAAGCTTTTCAAGGCTGACCCGGTCCGCCGGCGCACGCAGCAGAGATTGCGCGAGGATGCGAAATTTGTCGGGGCCGAGTATTTTCGATGACCGCAGGAGAAGACTGCGCGAACTGCCCGGTTGTTCGCTATACGGCAGTTCGGCAAGAACCAGATCCCGGTTGTCATCGCGGACCTCCGCCATGTCTCCATCGCTTACACGGTGCAGTCTTCGCGCAACGGGCGTTTTTTTCACCGGTGCGACATAAGGGGAGAAAAGATTGGAATTTTCGGCGGAAAGATTTTTTGCCTGTATCGCTGCGCGCATCTTTTCCGCGGCTCGATTGCGTATGGCGACCGCTTCTTTGATCTCTATACCAAGACCGGCAGCAATATCCGCCATGTTTCGGCGCGCTGATTTTAAGCGCAAGTCATGTTGGGACAGAACGCGCAGTTCCTGCGCATCCAAAGCGGTCACGGCCAGATTGAACGTCCCGCGCGACGTGCCGCGATCCGCCATGTGCTTGACTTCTTCCAGATAGACGGCGCGAATGGCGGGATCGTCGGGAAGCGCGCCGCGTTTGGACGCAGCACCGCGTACAGGCGCGCGCGCCATGCTCGCCGGCTTTGTTTTTTCCATCGCCCGGTGCGGCGGGTTCTTCGGCTCCGCCACCACGCGCAATACAGACCGGGGCGTGTAAAGATTACCGTCCTGTTCGCGAGGCTTCATCGTCGCCACCGCCAAGGTCCGCGCGTCCCCATTCGCAGCCTGTTTCGTGCTGACGCCGAACATGGCTTTGAACTGTTTTTCCTCCATCCGGTCCAGAGCGTTCACGCCCTTCGGCAGAGACAGATGAGAGGCATAGCCGGGAATCAAAGCGCACTGTAAAACTTCCTGCCGCGCGCCCGTTTCGGTCAAACCCGTCACGAGGGAGATTTCTTCGCCCAGAAGATCCAACACCTTTTCGACAATCTGCCGTTCGCTGTAGGAGATATTGATTTCGCCGGAATATTTGCCACCCCTCGGCAATGGCGTATCTTTCTTTTTATAAGGGGCGAAAATATCACATACGACCGCGGCAAGGCTCCGTACATCGCCTAATGATATTTGCGCTTCATACGTCGCTTTCCTTTTGCTCCACATACCGCCGGCGCGCTTTTTCCTACCGCTTGAAAAGACCGCTTTCAGGCCGGCTTCGATCTTTTCCGGATTGGCGGGCGGGCGCACGCCGGATTCCCACAGCCGCGATATGGGTTTGGTCACAACGGTTGCGGGTGTTTTTTTGGGACGAAATTCAACCGCCGGGAAGGAAAGCCCGTCATAGGTAAAATTCCGGTGGGCGGACACGACGCAGAGGCCGTGGCCGGGATAAATCACATAAGTGGCAGGGGCGAGCGCGGACGTCATGACATTCATGGATTAACCGATCATACATAGATACTGAAAGAATACATGAAATCATTGCATGGATTATATGTCAATGACACATGGCGGTTCCGGGCGATTCTTCGCCGTTACCCGCCCCCCGCCTTTGACGTTGACAGCCCCCGCCAAAATCGCCATATAGTCACAGGCTTTTTCCATGGCGGTGTAGCTCAGCCGGTAGAGCAGGGGAATCATAATCC
>JBDHTU010000174.1:0-3926 GCA_039808805.1 Micavibrio sp. | reverse complement strand
GTAAACGCTAAACGCGTCTTTTTCCCAAGCCTCACTTAATTTCAAAACCATCCACAGGCACGGCATATAATTGCTGCACCGTGCATATCCAACTGCATCCGCGCCCCCTAATATATAGTTTTTACGAACACAGGGCCGCAGATGAGCAAGCACGATTATACTCTTCACCATGCGATGTCGACGGCAGCACGCGACTTGGCCTTTACAGCATCGATGCAGGCCCGTATGGCAGGTCTGTTCAGCCGCCTCATGGGCGCGCCGACGCTCGCAAAAGAATTTGAGACCGCCGGTGAGTTCCTGTTGGAAGGCGCAAAAACCTATCCGAAACCTGAATGGCGGCTGGAGGAAACCGTGATCGACGGACAGGCCGTCGCCGTTACACAGAAAATCGCGAAGAACTATCCTTTTATGGAGCTTGTCCGCTTCCGTCGGGATACGGACCGCAACGATCCAAAATTGCTGGTGATCGCGCCGCTTTCCGGCCATTACGCGACCTTGCTGCGCGACACGGTCAGAACCATGCTACCCTGCCATGACGTTTATGTCACAGACTGGAAAAATGCGCGCGATGTACCCGTTGCGGAGGGGCGCTTTGGATTCGACGATTATGTCGGTTATGTACAGGACGCGATCCGCACCCTTGGGCCGGATACGCATATCATGGCCGTTTGCCAGCCGACCGTTCCCACCCTGGCCGCGGTTTCACTGATGGCGCAGGCGAATGACCCGCTTCAGCCTGTTTCGATGACCATGATGGCCGGGCCAATCGATACAAGGCGGGCGATAACCGAACCCGTAAGGCTGGCGGAAAGCAAAGATATGGGGTTTTTCAGAGGTCTGACCTCAACCGTGCCCTACGGTTTTAAGGGCGCCGGACGCCCTGTCTATCCCGGCCATATGCAACTCACGGCCTTTCTGGCCATGAATCCCGACCGGCACATACAGTCCGGGCAGGATCTTTTTAACCACCTGCGCCGGGGCGATGGCGAATCGGCGGATAAAATCCGGGAATTTTACAATGAATACAACGCTGTGCTGGATTTGACCGCAGAATTCTATCTTGAAACCATCGACCGGGTATTTCAGCGGCGATTGCTGGCCAGGGGCGAAATGGTCGTGGCGGGTCAGCATGTTAATCCCGCGGCCATTACCCGTACGTCTCTGCTGACGGTCGAAGGCGGCAAGGATGATATCTCTGCACCGGGCCAGACGATTGCGGCCCACGATCTCTGTTCCGGGCTTCCCACCGGACTGAGAAAGCACTTGCTTCACCCTGATGTCGGGCATTATGGCACTTTCTCAGGCCGCCGTTTCCGGAACTATATCGCCCCCGAAATCATTTCCCATATTCGCAATGCGGGCGTGGATAACGGCCTGAAATACAGCGAAATTCCGGCCGATACTCGGCCAATGCCATCTAATTCAGGGTTAATTCCGGGGGCTATTCCAGCTTAGGCTCCCGCACTGCAAAATTAAGATATTTCATTGTAATATCAATATCTTAAAAATTCGTAACTTTCTTAACGGAAAATGAAAAAATATTTTTTCATTTGTCGCTTGCCAATTATTTTCAACACAGCTAGGTTCGTGTTATTCTATAGTTAAGAATTCAACACGAGGAACGCATGAAACGAAGGGTAAAACCTTTGAATGCGGAGCGGGCACGCGCCCGCGCCGGCCGGGATCTCTTTTCCTTTGAACAGGAAAACGGGTGGTTCGGGCTGCCTTTTGCCGAAATCTCCCCTCGTTTGAAACTTTCTGTCTCTGAACGGGCCAAACGCATGGCCCTGCGGCTCGATCCGCGGACCCGTACGGTCCAATTGGTGGTTCCGAAACGCGCCAATATGCGTACGGCCTACCTGTTTGCCGAACAGAACAAGGACTGGATCCGCTCCAAACTGCGGGACCTGCCCAGGCAGGTGCCGTTCCGCGATGGCGAAATCCTGCCGGTTCTGGGCCGGGACCGCAAAATTATCGTCTGTTACAACCCCGCTTTAAAGATGACCGACATCCAATTGAGGAAGGATGAACTTCTCGTCCTGACCAACAAGCCGGACCCGTCTGTACGGATCAAGCGTTTCCTGATGGATCTGGCCAAGGAAAAACTGACCGAGCTGGCGCTGGAAAAAGCCTCCCTCCTCCGCCGCCGCCTGGAAGACGTACAGGTAAAAGACACGCGCTCCCGCTGGGGATCGTGCACCGAGGATGGCCGCATTTCCTTTTCCTGGCGCCTGATTTTCGCGCCGGCCAAGGCGTTCGATTACGTGGTCGCGCATGAGTGCGCCCACCTGGTCCATATGGACCATTCTGACAATTTCTGGCGCGTGTGCGAAAAGGCTTCGCGCGACTATGAAGAAGGCAAGGACTGGATGCTCAAGAACGGTCACAGCCTGATGCGTTTCGGAAATATCTCCTCGTAGCCGGGGAATATTCCGTCTCCGACCCGCGGTTCGCCCCGTACTTACACACTACACGGCGGCCGCGGGTTTTTCTTTTTCCGCTTTACTTTTCATAAAATTAAGCTTGCAAGTCCGTCCCATGAAAAAAATCCCGGTGATTTACGATGGCGATATGGGCGGCGATGACCTTTGGGCGCTCGCGATCCTGCTCGCCCACAAAAACCGCTTTGATGTGCGCGGTATTTCCACCGTGTTCGGCAATGTCAGCCAACCGCTGGCCGCGCAGAACGCCGCGAATTTCCTGCACTGGCTGGGCGAAGACGGGATTCCCGTGGTCGAAGGCGCGAACACGCCATGCGATGGTATGCGCCCGTTCGGGGATGATGCGTACGGTGAAAATGGCGTCGGTGGCGTTATTCTACCTGAGTCGCCGGTAAAGCCCAACAAAGTCGATATCGCCGACTGGCTGCACACACAATTGCAGGCACAACATGGTAAAATGCTGGTTTTTGCCACCGGCCCTGCCACAAACCTCGCGCTTCTCGTCGAAAAATACCCGGAAAGCGTGAAAAAGATCGGGGAAATCATCTTTATGGGCGGGGCGGTTGAGCCGCCCGGCAAGGGCGGCAAGCCATATCCCATGGAAAACGGCGAAAATCGTGTGGGGAACATCACGCCCTATGCTGAATTCAACGCGTATCAGGACCCGCGCGCCCTGAATATTTTGATCGAACATGAAGCGCCGCTCACGATTATGGCCGCGGACGCTACCCAGCATATGGTGCTGACCCCGGCCCGGCAGGAGCGCATCAGGGCGCTGCATGAAGCGTACGGCCCTGCATTCCATCGCATGCTCATGGCGGTGGATGAACTGGACCGCACGAAGTTCGGCGTCACCGGCCCCTTTATCCACGACCCCAACGTCGTGGCCTATGCGCTCAATCCCGACCTGTATGAAAAAACAATGCGCGCAGGCGGCCTTCATTTTCGTGAGGAAGACCCCCGCGGTCCCAACGGCGACCACCGCGGCGCGATTGAGTTGACCACACACTTCTCCCGTACGCTCTGGGTCAGCGGTGTGCCAAATACGGATAAGGTGTTTGGCCTGATGGAGCGCAGCCTGGCCAGGACGATTAGCGCTGCCCCTGCAAGAAATCCAGCGCTGATTGCAGGATAAGCTGCGCCGCCAGCTTGTCGACAACCTGAGCGCGTTTTGTTCTCGACATATCCATATCGTCCACCAGAAAATCTTGCACAGCCGACGTGGACAAACGTTCGTCAAATAAGGCAATCCACAGATCCGCCCCCTGATTCATCCCCAGCTCCTGTGGATATTTCGCCATCTCGTCGGCAAAGGAGCGTACGCGGTCGCAACTGCCGCTGATCGACCCGTCCATGTTGAGCGGCCAGCCGAACACATAGCCGCCAATGTCATATTCACGTGAAACACGGCCGATTTCCTTTAAGTCCGCCGCGAATTTCGTGCGCGCAACCGTGCGCAGCGGCGTGGCGATGCTCTGCCCTGAA
>JBDHTU010000173.1:0-3929 GCA_039808805.1 Micavibrio sp. | reverse complement strand
TCGCATATTTTTTACCAGACCCTGGTGTTTTTCAGCTTCTCAACCCCCCAGATGCTGCTGGTTGTGGTCGGCCTGCTGGCGGTGACATATCTGGTGCTCGCCAATTTCCGGCCCTATGAATATGTCCGCCTGACGGAAAAGATGCCCCGGCCGCTGACCTTGCTGATCCAGCTCGGCGGGCGGCGGACGTTGGAGTTCTATGCCCTTCATGTCGTGATCTTCAAGGCGGTCTCGATGTACCAGCACGGCGCGCTCCAGCCGTTCCATCTCGTCTTCTGGGGCATGTAACCCGCCCTTGCCGGGGGCCTGTTTCCGTTCTGCCGCACCCTATGAAAAACGCCCCCGCAAACCGGGCCGGAAAGCCCGGCTTTCCGGCGGTTTTCAAAGCTTGCAACCCGTCATTCCGTGTGCTATCTGGAGCGCAACTTTAGACACATTACCCAAGGGACATGCGTGGCTTCTAATAATAGATCCTCAGGCACTGCCGCCTTCCGATACGCCTCCGCGCTGGTCGATTTGGCCATGCAAGGCGGGGCGATTCCGCAAATCGAAAAAGACATTGCAGATCTGAAACTTATGCTGGAATCCAGTGAAGACCTGCGTACGCTGGTCCGCTCGCCGCTGATTGCCAAGGGCGCCCAGATCGCCGCGCTGTCGGCCGTTGCGGACAAGGCAAAGCTCCATACGCTGACCAAAAATTTCCTGCTCGTGCTGGCGCAAAACCGCCGCCTGCCGGAGATCGAATCGATGCTGAAGGCCGTGGAGGACAACCTGTCCGCCCGCCGCGGCGAACTGCGCGCCAAGGTCGAAAGCGCCACCGCCCTGACCGATGCCCAGAAGAAAACGCTGGAAGACACCCTGTCCAGGACGGTGGGCCAACCGGTCGCCGTCGATGCCTCCGTCAACCCGGCCCTGATCGGCGGCGTTGCCGTCACGCTCGGCTCCCTGATGATCGACGATACGGTCAAGACAAAGCTGGAGCGCATGGGACGCGCCATGAAATACCAAGCCGGCAAAGCCGCATAATTTTCTAAAAGGAAGAAAGAAAATGGAAATCAAAGCAGCCGAAATCTCGGAAATCCTGAAGAAGCAAATCGCGGACTTTAGCGCGCAAGCAGATGTGGCAGAGATCGGCCAGGTCCTCTCCGTCGGTGACGGCGTTGCCCGCGTGTACGGCCTTGACCGCATCCAGGCCGGTGAGATGGTGGAATTCCCGGGCGGCATCAAAGGCATGGCGCTGAACCTTGAATCCGACAATGTCGGCGTCGTCGTGTTCGGCGCGGACCGCGATATTAAAGAAGGCGACATCGTCAAGCGTACCGGCCAGATCGTTCAGGTCCCGGTGGGTAAGGGGCTGCTCGGCCGCGTGGTTGACGGTCTCGGCAACCCGATCGACGGCAAAGGCCCGCTCAAAGACGTTGAATATGCACGCGTCGAAGTGAAGGCGCCGGGCGTTATCCCGCGTAAATCCGTTCATGAACCGATGCAGACGGGCCTGAAGGCCATCGACGCCCTGGTTCCGGTCGGCCGCGGCCAGCGCGAATTGATCATCGGTGACCGTCAGACGGGCAAAACCGCTGTCGCTATCGACACGATCATCAACCAGAAATACCTGAACCGTGCGACGGACCCGAAGAAGCACCTGTATTGCATCTACGTCGCCGTCGGTCAGAAACGCTCCACGGTGGCCCAACTGGTGCGCGAACTCGAAGACAATGGCGCGATGGAATACTCCATCGTCGTTGCCGCGACGGCGTCCGATCCGGCCCCGATGCAGTTCCTGGCACCTTACACGGGCTGCGCGATGGGCGAATATTTCCGCGACAACGGCCTGCACGCTCTGGCCATTTACGACGACCTGTCCAAACAGGCCGTGGCCTACCGCCAGATGTCGCTGCTGCTGCGCCGTCCGCCGGGCCGCGAAGCGTATCCGGGCGATGTTTTCTACATCCACTCCCGCCTGCTGGAGCGCGCCTGCAAACTGAACGATGACAACGGCGCCGGTTCCCTGACCGCCCTGCCGATCATCGAAACGCAGGCTGGCGACGTGTCCGCCTACATTCCGACGAACGTCATTTCCATCACCGACGGCCAGATCTTCCTGGAAACGGGCCTGTTCTTCAAAGGCATCCGTCCGGCGATTAACGTCGGCCTGTCCGTCTCCCGCGTGGGTTCCGCCGCGCAGATCAAGGCGATGAAACAGGTTGCCGGTTCCATCAAGCTCGAACTCGCCCAGTTCCGCGAAATGGAAGCGTTCTCCCAGTTCGCCTCCGACCTCGACGCCTCGACGCAAAAACTGCTCGCACGCGGCGCGCGCCTGACCCAGCTCCTGAAACAGCCGCAATACGCGCCGCTGTCCGTGGAAGAGCAGGTCGTCGTGATCTACGCCGGTACGAAAGGCTATCTTGACAACGTTCCGGTGAACGAGGTGTCCAAATTCGAACACATCCTGCTGGACAGCCTGCGCGCGAACGGCAAAGACATTCTCGAAGGCATTCGCGTCGACCTGAAAATCGACAATGTCGAAGGCAAGATGAAGGAATTCCTGTCGAACCTCGCCGCCAACTACACGGCTGGCTCAACGAAGAAAGCGGCGTAAAGATTGAACCACAAAGGCACATAAGAACACTAAGAAGCACAAAGCTTTTAAATTATATCTTCGTGTAACTTTGTGATCTTTGCGTCTTTGTGGTGAAAAAACAAACTGGATAAGAAATGCCAAGCTTAAAGGAATACAGAAACAGGATCGTATCCGTGAAGTCGACGAGGAAAATCACCTCGGCGATGAAAATGGTTGCGGCCTCCAAGCTCAAGCGTGCGCAGGACAAGGCTGAGGCGTCGCAGCCTTACGCCCGCGCGATGGCTGGGATGATGGCGCGTGTGGCGAGCAACGTCATCGTCACGGCGGCATCTCCCAAGCTTCTCGCCGGTACGGGCAAGGACAATGTCCACCTGATGATCGTGGTCACCTCCGACCGCGGCCTTGCAGGCGGCTTCAACTCCAACCTCGTGCGCCTCGCGCGTCAGGAAATCCGTCACCAACTCGGTGAAGGGAAAACGGTCAAGATCATCACCGTGGGCCGCAAGGCGGAAACGCTGCTGAAACGCGACCACGCGGACAAGATCATCCGCTCTTTCAACAATCTCGGCGGTGGAAAATCGCTGGGCTTTGCCGATGCTGACCAGGTCACGCAATATGTGCTGGCGTTGTTTGAGGCTGGCGAATTCGATGTCGCCTCGCTCGTCTATAACAAATTCGTCTCAGTCCTGACGCAGACCCCGTCCGTGCAGCAGGTTATCCCGTTCAAGGCCGAGGCTCCGAAGAAGGATGATAAAAAGGACGTGCTGACGGGCGAAGAATTGAAATCGCCGTACACGTTCGAACCGGACGAAGAAGAAATGCTGGCGCTGCTTCTGCCGCGCAATCTGGGCGTCCAGGTGTTCCGCGCGCTGCTTGACTCTGCGGCGGGCGAACAGGCTGCCCGTATGACCGCCATGGACAACGCGACACGCAACGCGGGCGACATGATCAAAAAACTGACCATTCAATACAACCGCGCGCGTCAGGCTTATATTACCAAGGAACTGATCGAAATCATTTCCGGCGCGGAGGCCGTATGACAGAGAAGAGGCCCTTGGTAGAAGTTTACCCTCCAATCAACCGCGCGTGGGATGACCTCATGGAAGCCATGGAGGAGAAGAGAGCAGCAGGTGCGGTGCCCAACTTGAAAGTGGTTGATGCTCGCATCATAGATCAGGCAGGAGATGACATTGATTTGCTCACGCCAAGCCCCTGACCCAAACACAGAGATAAAGCTTTAAAAAGGAAGAAACGAAATGGCACAATCCAACGGTTACATTCAACAGGTTCTCGGCGCTGTCGTCGACGTCACCTTCCCGGACGGCAACGTCCCGGCGATTTTGAACGC
>JBDHTU010000172.1:0-3946 GCA_039808805.1 Micavibrio sp. | reverse complement strand
GCCGTCAACGTCATCATCCAGGTGCAGCGTTTGCGCGACGGGTCTCGTAAAGTCACGCACATATCCGAAATTACCGGGATGGAAGGCGAAGTCGTCACAATGCAGGAACTGTTCAAACTGGAATTTCTCGGCGAGGATGAAAAAGGAAAACTGATTACGCAATTGAAATCATCCGGCATGCGCCCGAAATTCTGGGACAAGGCGCGCCAGTTCAATGTCGAAAAACTCGTCCTCGACGCGATGGAAGAGGCGTATGGATAGGACGCTGATCATCACCGTTGTTTCCCTGCTGCTCGTGCTGGTCGTGACCGGCATGATTGCGTTTTTGGTGTCAGGGTCCAAGAGCAAGCAAAAGAAACGGATGATGCATGTCATTCGCGGCGCTGCGGCGGAGCAGGGACCTTCGCGCAAGGAAACCAAACGTGACACGCTGTCCCGCAAGCTGAAAGAAAACGGCGACCCGGATGCAAAAAAACCGAGCACGCTGCCCACCGACATCATGCAGGCGGGGCTTACTATCTCTGTCGCGCAGTTCTGGATATTCTCCGTCGTCTTCGCGGTCGTGGCGACCATCACCGTGAAACTGATGGGATACAGCCTGTTCGTCGTCATCATGACGGCCATCATTTCCTTCATGGGCGTGCCGCGCCTTGTGATCAAGCGGTTGAAAATGCGCCGTCAGAAAAAATTTCTGGCTGAAATGGCGGACTCTCTCGATGCGATGACACGTCTCCTGCGCGCCGGTATGCCGGTCAGCGAGGCGATCAAAATGGTAGGACGCGAATTCGAAGGTCCCATCGGTGAGGAGATGGAACGGATTTTCGACCAGCAGAAAATCGGCGTATCGCTTCCCGAAGCGGTGCTGGATTCCGCGCGCCGCATGCCGATCCCCGAAATGCAGATGTTCGCCACCGCGGTCGCGATTCAGGCGCAGACGGGGTCCAGCCTGTCTGAAATCCTGGAGGGGCTTGCCCGGGTCATCCGCGCGCGGTTCCGGCTCAGAAGAAAGGTTCAGGCGCTTTCGTCAGAGGCGAAATGGTCTGCGATTATCATCGGCGCGTTGCCGCTGTTCGTGATTACCGCGCTGTATTTCCTCAACCCTGATTATATCATGCTGTTGTTTACGCGCACGCAGGGGCAGTGGATGTTGATATGCTGCGGGGCCTGGATGTCCATGGGCGTTTTGATCATGAAACAGATGATCAATTTCAAGATTTAGGGACGAAGTTATGCAGGTATCATCGGATCTTTTCATCATTGTCGGAAGCGCGCTGGCCGCGGCGGCATCCTTTGCGGCGTTCGCCTATCCGTATCTTCAGCGCAGCGACAAGAAAGAACGGTTTAAAAGCGTCATCGAGAAAAAGCGCAAGGCGCTGTTCGAGCAAAGCAAGGAAGAGCTGAACCGCAAAGGGCCGAAAAACGTGTCCGCCAAGGATTCCATGACGGCGATGTTCAAGCTGCAAAAGCTGGCGGGGGAACACGGGGAAAAGGTGCGCACGACCTTGCTGCAGGCGGGGATCCGCGGTGCGGATGCCCCGCTTAAATACATGCTGGCGCAGATATCCCTGCCGGTTGTATTCACCTTGCTTCTTTTGGCCGTCATATCAAAGGCGTCGGAAGACACGGAAATCGATCCCGCCATTACGATGCTGATGGTGCTGGGTCTTGCGCTCTTCGGTTTTTTCCTGCCGCGTATCCTTGTTAAAAACACATCCATCAAGCGGATGGAGGAAATCAACCTCACATTCCCGGATGCGCTGGACATGATGTTGATCTGCGTGCAGGGCGGGATCGGTCTTGAACAGACCGTGGACCGCGTGGCGATGGAGGTTTCGGAACATTCGCCGATTTTGGCCGAGGAGTTGGCGATCCTCAGCGCGGAAATGGCGATGCTGAACGACCGCCGCACGGCGCTCTCGGATTTCGGCCGTCGTGTCGGCGGCTACGGCAAGTCTTTCGCCACGGCCCTGATCCAGGCGGAACAATACGGAACGTCCGTGTCACAGGCGCTCCGCGTGATTTCGGATGAATTGCGCGACCTGCGCATGTCCAAGGCCGAAGAAAAGGCGGCATCGCTGCCGCCCAAACTTACCGTGCCGATGATCGTGTTCTTCCTGCCTGTTTTGTTCGTGGTCATTCTCGGACCATCGGTTATCAAGGTCAGCGAAACGTTCTAATCGTTCGTTCCGGTCGTTTCCGGTTTCTTGTTGAAATTCTGTTTGCTGCCGCGCGCATTGGTGGAATCGGCCGCCGCAGGTTCCACTTTTTCCGGCGCGGTTTTCACGACTTTCCTGACCGTGGTTTTCGGCACGGGCTTTTCGGCCGGTTTTGACAATTGCTTGTTGGCCGGATCTTCCTGCGAAGACTTCGCCTCCTGTTTTTCAGGTTTCGTTTCTGTTTTGACTGTTGTCGTCTTCGTCGTGGTTTTTACGGGGGCCTCAGCGTCCTTTTTCACCGTAACGGCAGGTTTTTCCGGGGCTGGCGCCGCTTTCTTTTCTGCGACGGCTTTTTTCTGCTGTTCCTGCTTGACCAGGAAATCGTCCGCGCCTTCCTGCAATGTCGAGATAATGCGCAGGTTGCGTTCCAGTTCAACGCGGCCGGGGGAGATTTCCTGCGCCTTTTTGAGCATGTCGATCGCCTGGTCCAGCTTGTTTTGGGAGGCGAGGTTCAGGGCAAGATTGTTCATGATCGGCGTGGGATCGCCTTTCCATTTGTCGATGCCGCGGCGAAAGGCGACTTCGGCCTGCTCGTGATAATTCTGCGCGTCGAGCGCGGTGCCGAGCGCAAGATAGGCGCGGCCCGATCTATCGTCGAGTTCCACGGCGCGGCGGGAGGTTAATTCCGCCTCTTTATATTGGCCGAGCGAAAGCTGCACCATGGCGAGTTCGACAACCGCATCCGGATAGGCATCTTTGCCTTCGGTGAAGGGGAGGAGTACCTGGCGCGCGCGGTTCAGCTGCTCATCTTCGCGCAGCGCCTGTCCGAACGTCGTCGCAACGGCGGCGTCATCGGGATTGCGCTGATAAATATTTTCAAGAAGCACGACGGCCTCGGCCTTGTTGCCGCTGGCCCTTGCATCGCGCGCGGCGCGTTCGAGGATGGAATTGACGCGGCTCGTCTCCGACGGGTTGCTGACATTGCTGCCAGTGGTGCCGCAGGCGGCGAGCGCAAGGGCGGAGACGGAAAGGGACGCGAGGACAAATCCACGGAAAGTGTGTGCCATGTGCAATATAAACCCGGATATTGAGTGTTGTTGTTTATTCCTGGGGCATGGCGGCCGCACCGGCGGTGGCGGCTGCTTCGCCCGAAGCCCCTATTTCATGGCACATATCGGGGCAAAAATAAACACTTGTCGGCTGGCAATCCGTGCCTTGCGGGGCGTTGCCGCAGCTGCGGCGGACGCGGACGTAGTTTTTCTTCGGCGCGGCGACCAGAACGTGCCTTTGCATAATGACCTGGCCGTCCTTGTCGAGGACCGTAAAATAGGTGGCGCCGGGCGTGCGCGGAATGACAACCGCGAGGCGGGGCGTGTCCAGCAATACGCCGATATGGTTCGGGTTGCCGACGACGACGGAAGTGGCGTCCCGGTCCAGCGTCACGAGTTCGGATTTGTCCGGGCTGAGCGTCAGGTTCGGATGGGTTTCCGCATTCATGCTTTCGCTCGGCGTTGCGGCGGACTGGCCGGAGACGGCGGGCATAAGGTCCTCTGCCGGCTGAATCGCGGCGTCCTGCGCGCGGGCGGCGCCGGGGAGGGCCAGCCCCGCCATCAGAAGAGCGGAGAATATAAGTTTTTTCTGTTTCATTGATCTGCACCCAAGGAAAAGCCGTTAAGAGAAGCGGAAAGACATTAAAAACACTGACGAAAGCCAGAATTTAGTATATCTTTTTCAAAGCTGTTCGGCACGTCTTTTCTGTTTGAATTTTCATAAAATTTTGTTTGATTTGA
>JBDHTU010000171.1:0-3957 GCA_039808805.1 Micavibrio sp. | reverse complement strand
TGAAGGGCGGATCGCTCCATCCCCACATACGCCGCCGTTTTTGATATATTGCCCCCAAACCGGGCTAATTGGCGGTCTAGGTAGTCACGCTCGAACGCTTCCCGCGCCTCGCGCAGCGGATAGGTCAGATAATCCTGCATGGAGGCCGCGCGCCCCTCGCCGCTCGGCGCCTCGCCCGTAATTTCCGGCGGCAGGTCTTTCTTTTCAATCGGCTCCTTGTCACCTGCGCCCATGATCATGACCCATTCGATGATATTGCGCAGCTGGCGGACATTGCCCGGCCAGTCGTAATCCTGCAGCGCGATAAGCGCGCCTTGCGAAAACGCCCGCGCGGGCTGCCCCGACTGGCGGGAATACAGCTTCACGAAATGCTCGGCCAGCGCCGGGATATCCTCCCGGCGGTTTCTCAGCGGCGGCACGGCCACAGGCACCACGTTCAAACGGTAATACAGGTCTTCCCGTAAATCTCCGCGTGTAATGGCCTCTGCCAGGTTACGGCTGCTGCTGGCGACGATACGGACATCCACCTGCACGGTGTCGCGGCCGCCGTGGCGCGAAAATTTCTGGTCCTGAAGAACGCGTACGATCTTGCCCTGTGTTTCCAGAGGCAGGTCGCCCACCTCGTCCAGCAGCAGCGTACCGCCATGCGCCTGCTCCAGCAGGCCTGCGCGCACGCCCTTGGAATCTTCCGCGCCGAACAACTCCTGCTCCAACGTGTCCGGGCTGGCAATCGCGCAGTTGAGCGCCATAAACGGCTTGTCCTTGCGCGGCGACAGCTTGTGCAGTGTCTTTGCCGCCACCTCTTTGCCTGCGCCGGACTCGCCTGTAAACATCACACGGCTGTTTGCGCCGGATACTTTTTCGATGGCCTGCACGACGCTGCTGATCGCAGGAGACGCGCCTATCATCTCCACCGGCACGTCGGTGCGCTCACGCAGCGTTTCGTTCTCTTTCTTCAAACGGGAAATTTCCATCGCCCGCTCGATCATCAGCAAAAGACGGTCGGATTTAAACGGCTTTTCGATGAAATCATACGCGCCGATCTTGATCGCGCTCACCGCCGTCTCAATCGTTCCGTGCCCGGAAATCATGATAACCGGAAGGTTCGGATACTGCTTCTTGGTTTTCTTCAGTATCTCCAGCCCGTCATCCTCGCTGCCCTGAAGCCAGATGTCGAGGATTATGATATCCGGTGCGCGTTCGGCAATCTCAGCATACGCTTTGGCGCAGCCGTTCGCCTGGCGCGTGACATAGCCTTCGTCTTCAAGGATGCCTTTGATCAGTTTGCGGATGTCATCTTCGTCATCGACGATCAGAATGTCTGTTGCCATAGTCTACGCAGCCTTGCTTTTGTCTGTTTGGTCGTCACCCTGCTGGTCTTTGTCGGGCAGCGGCAGGACGAGGCTCACGCTCGCGCCGCCCAGATCCTCCCATCCCCCCAAAGATTGTATCCAGTCCGGCGTGCCCAGCACCAGCCGTCCCTTATGGTCTTCCATAATTTTCTTTACGATAGCAAGGCCCAGCCCGGTACCGCGTACCTTGTGTGTGACATATGGCTCCGTCAGGCGGGCCGTTTCCGTACCTTTGGGCAGGCCAAGGCCGCTATCGCTGATACAAATCACGCAGTTTTCCTGCGCTGCATCAAGCGTGATGAGGACGTTCAGCCGCCCTTTCCCATCACCCTTTTCATGGATTGAGTCGATGCCGTTCTGCACGATATTGGTCACGGCCTGGCGAATCTGCTGCACATCACACGCTACGTTCAGGTCGCCGCATTTGTCGATGACCTTGAAAGCGATGTCCGCATGCGCCTCTTTTTCCAGGACGAGCGTCTGGCGAATATGGAGCGGAAGGTTCTCTTCCTTCATCACAGGTTCCGGCATGCGCGCAAAGCCGGAAAATTCGTTGACCATGCGGCCGATATCCCCTACATGGCGAATAATCGTGTCGGTCATCTCCGCAAACGTTTCCGGATCACTCGTGATTTCTTTCATGTATTTGCGCTTCAATCGCTCCGCCGAAAGCTGGATGGGCGTCAACGGATTTTTGATCTCATGCGCGATGCGCCGCGCAACGTCGGCCCACGCTGATTTTCGCTGGGCGGACTGAAGTTCCGTAATGTCATCGAAGGTCAGAACCGCGCCTTTGATCTCCTCGCCCACTTTTTCCGTGGCGATGCGCGCCAGCAGGATGCGCCGCGACATATCCTTGGCCAGAAGCGGAATTTCCGTTTCGGTAATTTTTCCGGGCTTGTGTACCGCCTGCTCGAACCACGGCGCGATATCCGGAACGATTTCAACAATATTCTCACCGATCAATTTATCCTGCGCCTTACCGAACATCTCGGCAGCGGATGCATTGACAAGAGTGATAAATCCGCGCTCATCGACGCCGACGATCCCGGCCGTAACACCTGCCAGCACCGTTTCGGTAAAGCGCCTGCGCTGGTCCAACTGGCGGTTCGCGTTCATGACTTCGTCGCGCTGCTCCGCTATCTGCGTGGTCATACGGTTAAAGGATTGTGCCAGGTAATCGAACTCGTCGATCTGCCCCTGCTCCGCCACCCGCGCCGTCAAATCGCCCGCACGAACGCGGTCGGACGCGGCAATCAAATCGCCAATCGGACTGACTAATTGTTTGGCAAGGATAAGGCCGAACCATGTTGCGACCAGAACGAACAAAATCGCCACCATAATGAAGATCATCGTGATGGTGATCATCAATCCTGTGGTTTTGTGCTCCAGCGTTGAATACGCGCTCGCCGCTTCCTTGGTGTCATCCAATTGCGAAATCACTTTGGGGTCCACCATGCGCCCCACATACAGGTATGTATCCGCATAGTTTTGGAGTTTGACCAACGCACGAACCCGGTCGTCATATTTGCCGGTATTGACGACCACCTCACCGTCGCGCGCCTGGTTCATGATAACATCGGGAAGACCTTCAAACGTGAGCGTAAAGGTCAGCGCCGTTCGCGCGAGGATTTTCCCGCGCCCGTCGAACAGCATCACTTCCGAAAGGTTGCGCATATAGGACTGTTTTTCGAGAAATTCGTCGAACCGCGGACGGTCTTCGTAATATAGCGCCGACTGGCGGTCCAGGTCGTTCGCCATGGCAAGGATATCCGCGCGGATCACCTGCTGGTGTTCTTCCAGATAGGATTCCGCTACGACCTGCGCGGACTCGACGGCCGTTTTCACGCGCTCCGAAAACCATGTCTGCACGCCGAAATGGAAAAAGAAAGTGGAGAAAATCGCCATGATGACCGCGGGCGCGGCCGCCATGACGGAAAAGACGATCACAAGACGCACATGCAGTTTCGATCCTGCGATTCCGCCCTTGCGCCCACCGAGCAATTTTGAAAAACGCCGCACCATCATGACGACGAGCGCACTGATGATGACGAGGTCGATGTTGAGCAGCCAGATAACCGTGTCCGGGTCATGGCCGACCTGTGCGCTCTTCGACAGCGCGGCATAGGTTGCATAGCTACTGGCCATCAAGGCGGCGATGAGGATTACCGCCAGCCGCCCGCTCCACCCCTTGCGGAAGAACAACTTGCTGATCTTACCGATCCGGCTGTCTTCGCCCACGGTGGCCCGTTCCAGCGCACGCCAGAACGCCGCCCCGGCAGGCATGCGCCGCGCCGTGGTTACGCCTTCATGGTTGCTCTCATCCGGACGTGTCGTCATAGCCTTGAGGTTCTTACGATAATTGACCTTTTTGGTTTTTAAGACTATCCACATTCCACGCCGAAAACGCAAGGGATTTGAATATGACAAAAGATGCCGCCGCGCTGCCCTTCCACGTGCTGATCCCTGCCGCCGGAACCGGCACACGTGCCGGGTCAGCCCTGCCGAAACAATACCGCCGCATCGCGGGAAAAATGATCCTGCGCCACACGATTGAGAAATTCCTTGGAATACAGGGCCTTAAATCCCTGCGCGTCATCATCGA
>JBDHTU010000170.1:0-4082 GCA_039808805.1 Micavibrio sp. | reverse complement strand
CGTGTTCTGCATCAGGCAGGCGATGGTCATCGGGCCGACGCCGCCGGGGACGGGGGTGATGGCTTCCGCAACGGCAGACGCCTCCGCATAATCCACATCGCCGCAGAGTTTTCCATCCTCCATCCGGTTGATGCCGACATCTATGACGATGGCGCCGGGCTTGACCCAGTCGCCTTTGACCATCTTTGCGCGGCCCACGGCGGCGACAAGGATATCGGCGGTCCGGCACAGGGCAGGCAGGTCTTTGGTTTTCGAATGCGCGGTGGTGACCGTGCAGTTTTCCCCGATCAGCAATTGCGCCATCGGTTTCCCGAACAAAAGCGAGCGGCCAATGACGACGGCGTTCAGGCCCGTCAAATCCTCGCGCACCGAATGGATCAGGCGCAATGATCCCTGCGGTGTGCAGGGGACCATGCCGCTTTCATCGCCCGCAACCAGCTTCCCGGCATTGACGAAGGTCAGGCCGTCCACGTCCTTCTCCGGCGCGATGGATTGGATCAGCGTGTCGGAATCTAGGTGCGCGGGCAGGGGCAATTGCAAAAGAATACCATGCACATCCGGGTTGACGTTCAGGTTCTTTATGACATGGCGAATGTCGGCCTGGGTGGCGTCCGCTGGCATGCGGTGTTCGTAACTGGCGATACCGACTTCCTCGCACGCCTTGACCTTGTTGCCGACATAGACGTGGGAGGCGGGGTCGTCCCCGACGAGGATCACGGCAAGGCCGGGTTTGGTGCCTGCGGCCTTCAGCGCCTCAACCTCGCGGGCGATTTCAATCCGCAAATCGCGGGCGATCAGTTTTCCATCGATGACAGCGGCGTTTCCCATGGGGGCTGTTTACGCAAAAAATACGGAGGCGACAATCATTTTCAGCAGGTAAATGGCGAAAATGATGATGATGGGGGTAATATCAATCCCGGCGATGGGCGGGACCAGTTTGCGCAGCGGGCGGTAAACCGGGGCCGTGATCCGTTCGATCAACAGGACGAAGCGGGACGCCTTCGGATTGCGGATATTGATGACTTCGAACATGATCAGCCAGCTTAAAACCACCTGAAGGATGATGATCCAGAAGCAGACGTCGAGCAGGAAAATCAGAAGTTGACCGATATAAGCCATGGGACGCAGATCCGTTTCGTTTGTTAATGCCAAAATATCCGTCTAGAGTTATACTCTATAATATCGGCGGCGGTAAAGAGGCGAAAATATTGATCGGATTGGATTATTTGGCGGCTGGATATCTTCATCTGGCATCTTCGGATTTCAAGTGCCAGTTAAAGAAAACGCCGGAAATCACCGTCACGGCCGCGGATACGACCGTGCGCTATGACCACAGCCGCAGCCAGGCGCAGCTGGACGCCATGGAACATGATACTGTTTCCCCTTATGCGGGCAACGTCCAGACCCATGTCGGCGGCCTGATGGCGGGGGAGGTCAGCATCGCCCAGAATGTGCGGATCATGCAGGAAACCTATCCGCGGTTCAATTTCGGGTGCCTGTATTTTGATACGGTGCGCGTGACCATCACCATCAAGCCGACCATTTACATTGCGAAGGAATATAAAAAAGACGGCTGCATGTACCGTGCCATCCGCGAACATGAACGCAAGCATATCGCGGTGGATCAGCAAATCGTCGCAAAATACAAGCCGCGGATTACGGACGCCGTATACGGCGCGGTGCGCGAACTGGGCGCTGCGCATGGACCGATGAAGATCAGCGCGATCACGGCGGCGCAGGAGCGCCTGCAAACCCATGTGCAGGGTGTTGTCCGCGCCTTTTCGGGGGAGATGAGCGCGGAGCGCCGCGCGCGCCAGCAGGAAGTCGATACGCTCGATGAGTATGAGCGCGTTCAGGACAAATGCCGGGGCAGGGATTAAAGGGAATTCAAAGGGGGAACGATGTTCGGTCTTGATTATCTGATGGCGGGGCATCTGCTGCTTGCCGATTATAAAGTGCAGTGTGCAATGAAAGCCGCGCCGGAAATCACGGTCTCCGCTTCCGGCCTCGACACGGTGATCGACAACACGAAGACGGTTCAGCAACTGAACGCCTTCAAGCCGATGATCGGTACGAAATCCCCCTACGGCCAGAATTCGCAAACCCATATCGAGGGCTTGATGCATGGCGGGATCGGCGTCGGCGGGGATTATATGTTTTCCAACGAAACCTATCCCGCGCTGAACAAGGTTTGCATGTACGTGGCGAAGGTGAATGTAAAGATCTCCATAGATCCGAAAATCTTCATCGCAAAGGAATACGCGCCCGGAACGTGCCATTACAACGCGGTTCTGGAGCATGAGCAAAAACACGTTGCGGTGGATAAGAAGCTGGTCAACAAATACACCGGCATCATCGTCAAGGCGGTGAACAATACGCTGAAACAGGTCGGCTATAGCCACGGGCCGTATGACGCCGCGCAGCTTCCCGCCCTGCAAAAACAGATCAGCGCCATCATCGAAAGCGTGATCAAGCAGTTCGCCGACAATATGAACAAGGAGCGCATGGTGCTCCAGCAGGACGTGGACACGCTCAAGGAATACGGCCGGGTCGACGCGCTTTGCCCCGACAAACCCAGGATCAGGCTGTAAATCCATCTGCCGCTCGCGCAAAAGGAAACCGCTGCTCCGGGGGAAGCAGCGGTTTGAATATGTTTTGGTAACCGGTTGGAAACTTATCGGAGAAGGAGGAATGACCGGTATCTATTTATAACTCTGACGGTCAAATGTGGCAGGATTGGGGACAGGATTATGGTATTTTTTGGCAGCCGACATTATTTTTGCGCTGCACCTTGGTATTAACCTCTTTTTATCCAGTTTAACCCCATGATAGACTCTTCGGTGCGTATTCGCGCCGTTTCTTCATTTGATTCAACCAGTTAAGAACCATTCTCAATAAGGACCCACCTCATGGCACGCACCGGTCACGACACGCTCAAAGCCCGCAAGACGCTCACCGTCGATGGCAAGGCTTACGATATTTTTTCGCTGAAGGCGGCGGAGGCGAAGTTCGGAGACATTTCGAAACTGCCTTTCACGCTCAAGGTGCTGCTGGAAAACATGCTCCGTTTTGAAGACGACCGCTCCGTGACGGTGAATGACATCCAAGCCGTCGTCGACTGGCAGAAAAACAAGAAATCCGATGCTGAAATCGCCTATCGTCCGGCTCGCGTGCTGATGCAGGATTTTACCGGCGTTCCGGCGGTGGTTGACTTGGCCGCGATGCGCGAAGCCACGGTGGCTCTCGGCGGCGATGCTGAAAAGGTCAACCCGCTCTGCGCCGTGGACCTCGTCATCGACCACTCCGTGATGGTCAATGAATTCGGCTCTCCCGTCGCGTTCCACAACAACGTGGTCGAGGAATTCAAACAGAATATCGAGCGCTACCAATTCCTGCGCTGGGGCCAGAAGGCGTTCAACAACTTCCGTGTCGTGCCGCCGGGAACGGGAATTTGCCACCAGGTGAATCTTGAATATCTCGGCCAGACCGTCTGGGTGGAAAAAGACCAGATGGGCAAGGACGTCGCCTTCCCGGATACGCTGGTGGGCACGGACTCGCACACCACGATGATCAATGGTCTTGCCGTTCTCGGCTGGGGCGTGGGCGGTATCGAGGCCGAAGCCGCGATGCTCGGCCAGCCCGTTTCCATGCTGATCCCCGAGGTCGTCGGGTTCAAGATCACGGGCAGGATGAAAGAAGGCACGACGGCGACCGACCTCGTCCTGATGGTCACGCAGATGCTGCGTAAAAAGGGTGTCGTGAACAAATTCGTCGAATTCTACGGCGACGGTCTCGACCATATGTCTCTCGCCGACCGCGCGACGATCGCCAACATGGCGCCGGAATACGGCGCGACGTGCGGATTCTTCCCCGTCGATGACGAAACGATCCGCTACCTGCGCTTCACGGGCCGCGACGAGGCGCGCGTGAAACTGGTGGAAGCGTATGCGAAAGAGCAGGGCATGTGGCGAGAGCCCGGACATGAACCTGTGTTCACCGATACGCTCCAGCTTGATCTTGCCGATGTCGAGCCGAGCATCGCAGGGCCGAAACGCCCGCAGGACCGTGTCCTCCTCTCGAAC
>JBDHTU010000169.1:0-4109 GCA_039808805.1 Micavibrio sp. | reverse complement strand
TTGTTGTCTTCTTTCTGTTCCAGGATCTGGATATCGTCCGGATCTTCGGTGGTGAAGCCCGTGACGGCGTGCCCGCGCGCGGTGAGCGAGAAGTATTTTCCGCCGAGATCGCGAACGATCGCCACCGCGAATTTGCGTTTGTCGTGAATGCGGAACGCGGCGGTAAGAATGTCGGAAAACACCGCATCTGTCGGGCTTTCCACCGGTTCGCGGTATATCGGGCTGTCTTCGGCGACAAATTTGTTGTGCATGGCTTCGTAAATCGGCACCACGCGTTCATCCTTGCGCCATAGCTCATACACGCTGATCCCGGCTTTTTCGCAAATCTGCATCGACATGGTCTGGAAATGGCCGGACCTGCGCTGGAAAAAATCCTTGTCGAATCCTTTGTGGTCGATGTAGATGCGTTTGATCCCGGCTTCGGCGATGTTCTTGGCGCAGTTGGGGCAGAACGGGTCTGTCACGCACAGGCTGGCATTGTCCGTCGGCTGCCCGGCTTCGAGGATGCACGCCGTTTCCGCATGAACGGTGCCGGAGGCGTTGCCGATATCCTGATCGCGGCCAAATGCGCGGATGATCGGTTCCGGCCAGTAATTGACGCGGGACAGGCCCCAATTGCGGCCGAACAAGGTCGCCGCCACCTTGTTGGCCGGATGTTCGCTGCGGCCGACAATATCAACAGCGGCCTGCATGGCGGCAAAGGGGTCGTCAAAAATGGTCAAGCGGATCAATCCGTAAGAAAGCTTTTGAAATCATGGACGGGCCTCGCGCCCGCATGGGTGATTATAGCGGCTGCGCAGCGATTGCCAAGGGCGGCTGCGCGGGGCAGGGGATAGCGGCGGGAAAGGCCGAACAGGAACCCGCCAGCAAAGCCGTCGCCCGCGCCGTTGGTATCCACCACCAGGCCGGGCGGGTCGGCGGATGGGACGTGGTAAACCGCGCTTTTGTCGAACGCATAGGCGCCGCGTGCGCCGACGGTCACGGCGCCCGTTTCGAACGCGCCCTGAAGGGCGGGAAGCGCTGATTCCAGCGTGCCGGTCCCGGTCAGGTAAAGCGCTTCCTGTTCATTGCACAGCACGATGTCGGATACGCGGGCCAGCGGGTCCGTCACATCGCCGTATTTTTGCAGGATGGAAAGATCGCTCGGGGAAAAGACCACTTTGTTGCCGGCGGCATGCGCTATCTCTGCCGCTTTCAGAAACGCTTCGCCGCCGCGTTTGGAATTCAGGGCATAGCCGTCCAGATACATATACCGCGCGTTTTTAATGGCGTCTTCATCAAGGTCGGCGGGGGACAATTGCTCCTGTACACCGTAATAAGACGCGAACGTGCGCTCGCTGTCCGGGGTGATCAATGCGAAAATGCGGGTCGATCCCGCGCCCGCGCTGGCATCCGGAACGCCTGTATAATGGATATCGTTCTTCTTCATATCCTCCAGGAACAGCGCGCCGATGGAATCTGCCGCAACCTTGCCGATGAACGCCGCGCTGCCGCCCAGCGCCGTCACGCACGCCGCCGTGTTGGCGCTGCACCCGCCGGGAATATAGACCGGGGAGGGAAGGGCCGCTTCGAGCGCGTCCGCACGGGGCAGTTCCAGATAGGTGCAGATGCTTTTGGGAAAGTCCCAGTGAAGAAGGAAACCGTCATCGACCTTGGCGATGATGTCGATACAGGCGTTGCCGATGCCGCAGAAGTCGAACATGGAAGAAGTGTATGACAGTTATCTATACGCGGCAACCGGTGGTGCGCTGGGGGACCATCCGGTCGGGATTTCCTGTATCCAGCGATTGCCGTGGCCGATATCGGCGGCGGTCGGCGGCGCAACGCTGTCGTTGAAACGGACCATTTCGTCATACAGCTTGTTGCCCATGCGCCACATGGCCGCCTGCGTATCGACCATGATGTGCTCCAAAGTCTTGGCGCCGCCATACATCGCGGCGGCATCAAACAGGCTCTGCACACCCATGGACATCAGCGTGTCTTCGTTCAACCCGTACATGGCGCGGAAATTTTCCTTGGCGATCTCCGCCTTGCTTTTCATGTTGATGGTCGATCCGGGGACGTTGAGGTGGATATGATGCTGGAACATCGTCATTGCGGAATAGGCGTATTCCTTGAAATCTTCCGGGGTGCGGATGCGGGCCGGCAATTTTCCCCATGTCTGTTTCAATTCGAACTCAAATTCATAGTATTTGCTGATGGCATGTTCGATATCCGGTGTCTTGTCGTCCCAGATGTCTTCGCAGACTTCAAAAACAAACATGACTTTGTCGCGCGGATGAACGAAAGCGACGCCCACTTCGTTGCGTGCGCATTGATATCCCGCGCCAACGCGCAGATCTTCGAACGCCACGCCATCGCAAAAGGCAGGGTCTCCCCGTCGGCGGTATTTTTCAATGAAGGCTATATACGCGTCCCTGGGGCTTTCTCCCGGTCGTTGGGACAGTTCGCGTTCGTATCGGTCGATGCAGCCGCCAATAACGTTCGATGTCGCCATGCCGCTTTTTTCGTTGAAATCGGCGCGGTCAAGCCGGCCTGTCAGCGGGTCGATCTCAAAACGGTAGCGCAGCGAAAGATTTTTGGGGTCAAGCGTGGCGGCCGGGTTTGTGTCAATCAGAAGACTGGTAAGCGGATGCTTGTCTCTGTAAGCCTGGCCGGGAATAAGAAAAGCGTTTTTGGAATCGGCGATCAACACGCGCGCCGTGTGAAATCCAGTGATGCCGGGAAAGAAAATCTTGGGTTCGGGTTCACGGTTGCCTTCGGGCATCCAGATTTTCGGCTCGATCAAAACGGGTTCGACGCCCATTCTTTTGAAATAACCGCGCTCTGTATCAGTAAGCGGTTTTAACGCGCCCTTGGGCTTGCCGGGATCAACACCGAAACCGATGACTTTCTCGTAACTCATAATCTCATCCCCTTCGAAGGATGAGCCACCTTGTACCGTCATATAAGAAAAAGGTCAAATAAATTATGAAAATTAATTGGGGCTGGAAATGGTTAATCCGTTGCGCTACATAGATGTTTCAGGAAACCAAACAAACTCAAACACTTGTGGATAATCTCATGGCTGACGGAACCCAATATGATGTGATCGTAATCGGCGCCGGGCCCGGCGGCTATGTGGCGGCGATCCGCGCGGCGCAGCTGGGCATGAAGGTCGCCTGCGTGGAGAAGGAACCCAAACTGGGCGGCACTTGCCTTCGCGTCGGCTGCATCCCGTCCAAGGCGCTGCTCCACGCGTCCGAGCGGTATGATTCCGCCAGCCATCATTTCAAGGACCTCGGGATCGAAGTCACGGGATTGAAGCTCGACCTGAAAGGCATGATGGGCCACAAGGACAAGGTGGTATCTGCCAACACGCAAGGGATCGAATTCCTGTTCAAGAAGAACAAGATCGACTGGCTGAAAGGCGAAGGCAAAGTCGTTGGCGCGGGGAAAGTATCCGTAGCCGGGAAAGACTACGCCGCAAAGAATATCGTCATCGCGACGGGGTCCGATGTAATTTCGCTGCCCGGCATTACGATCGATGAAAAACAGATCGTCTCAAGCACCGGCGCGCTTGCGCTGGAAAAAGTGCCGGATACGATGATCGTGATCGGCGCGGGCGTGATCGGGCTGGAACTCGGCTCCGTCTGGTCGCGTCTGGGCGCAAAGGTTACCGTGATCGAATATCTGGATCGTATCCTGCCGGGCATCGATCTGGAAGTGGCGAAAGAATCCCAAAAAATTCTCAAGAAACAGGGGCTGGAATTCAAGCTGGCGTCGAAAGTAACGTCGGCTAGGCCGGGCAAGAAGGGTGTGGATTTGACCGTCGAACCCGCCGCGGGCGGATCTTCCGAAACGCTGTCCGCCGATATCGTACTGATGGCCGTGGGGCGCAAGCCGTATACGGACGGGCTCGGCCTGAAAGAGGCGGGCGTTGAGATGGACGAACGCGGCCGCATCAAAACGGATGGTCATTTCAAAACCAGCGTCGCGGGAATTTACGCCATCGGTGATGTTATCGTCGGCCCGATGCTTGCGCACAAGGCCGAAGATGAAGGCATGGCCGTGATGGAAATGCTGGCGGGCCAGAAACCGCATATCGATTACAACCTGATCCCCGGCGT
>JBDHTU010000168.1:0-4137 GCA_039808805.1 Micavibrio sp. | reverse complement strand
TCGGCTTCGAAAATGGCGGCCATGTCGGGGCGGGTATAGCGGGGAATCATGCGGGCTTTATCCTTGTTGTCGTTCCCGATCTTCTATCACCGGGAATGTGCGCGGGCCAAGCCTTTAATGCGGATTTTCTGCCAAAAAATCCACGGAAACGGGAGGTTAAGGGGTGGAAGGCGGTGCGGAAGGCTGGGCTGCCGGGCTTTTGACCTTCAGATTTTCCAGGCGTTTGCGCAAATAGAAGTCGAGCGCGAGATGGTCCCCCGGTTCAAATTCATAATAAATATATCCAAAAGAAATCCCCCCGTGCAGGTAGCGCGCATAACAGACATGGGGAACTTCAACCTTGTCTTTTTCTTCGATGGGCATGCCAAATTCCGCGCGGTTCTTGCTCGACCATGAGCTTCTCTTGTCTTGTTCCGCGCGCAATTTTGCGGTGATCCGGTCAACCTTGCAAATCACGGCCACGGGTTCCTTGTCCGGCGATTCCGTTATGGCGATGTTACGGGGAAGCAAATAAATCGCGGTCTCGCCATAGGTGAACACGCGGGTGCCGTCTTTCAGCCGTTCGAATTCCAGGTTCTTGATGCCTTCTTCGATATGAAGTTTCACTTCCTGATAGGTGGTGACAGGCGGGGGCGGCACGCCTTCGCCGCCTTTCAGGCGCAACTGGATATCGTAATCGCGGGTGTTGATAAACCCGGTGGAGAACCCTGATACCGGACCGACGTTTGAAATACTGCAATCCATGGCGGGCCCTGCCGGGTCCGTGCTTTTGACGTAGGCGCCGTCAAGACGGTAATAGCTGGTCGTTTTGGCGCGGGGCACGGCATAGGTGATGCCGTTCAATTCGAACAGGACGTTGTTCTTGCATGTTTCCCTGGCTTGTGGTGCGGGGGGCGCTTCCGCCGTTGCCACGTTCGGAGCAAGTGCGGAAAAGCCAAGCAAGGCAGCGAATAGAAAATTTTTCATCTACATCAATCCCAGGCTCTTGAAACTGACCGTGCCGGTGCGGCTGACGATCAGATGGTCGTGAACCATGATATTGAACGGGGCGGCGGCGGCAAGGATTTGTTTGGTCATTTCGATGTCCGCCTTGGAAGGGGAGGCATCGCCGCTTGGATGGTTGTGCACGAGGATCAGCGCGGTCGCCCCGACTTCGAGCGCGCGCTTCATAATCTCCCGCGGGTAGGCGGGGGTGTGGTCCACCGTGCCGGACTGCTGTACCTCGTCCGCGATCAATTCGTTCTTTTTGTTGAGGAACAGAAGGCGGAAATGTTCTTTCTTTTCATGCGCCATCGCGGCGTGGAGATAATCCAGCAGCCGCTGCCATGAGGCGAGCACGGGCCGCTGTACGATTTCCTGTTTCAGCAGGCGCAGGCCCGCCGTGCGGATGGTCTGGAGCGCGACCGCCGTGTTTTCGGATATGCCTTCGACGCCTGTCAATTCGGCGGCGCCGGCGTTCAATACGCCCGCGAGATTGCCGAACCGCGCGATCAGGATTTTTGCGATGGGTTTTACATCCCGGCGCGGGATAGCCATGAACAGCAGGAGTTCAAGAATCTCATAATCCGGCAGCGCCTCCGGCGCGGCGAGAAAGCGTTCCCGCAAGCGGTCGCGGTGGCCGGTATAGTGCGGTTTGTCGTCTGGCTTCTTCGCTGGGTCCATGAGCAAATTATATCAGCCCCCGGCGCGGTTGGCCAGCTTCGCCAAAATTCTTAAACACATGGAAAAAGCGGCCCGAAGGCCGCTTTTGAATTACATCCGGAAGGCGGGGCGGCGGACATTGTCCAACGCCGGATCGGAGCTTATGTCGCATCCGCCTCCGCCGCTGCCACTGTCGCTATAGCTGCCGCTGTCATGGCTGCTTCCGCCGCCGCCATAAGATGAGCCTCCATGATGATCGTGCGATGAATAGGATGGTGTATCGCCGTGCCTTGTGTGGCTGGATGGCGCATCACAGCGGCTGTTATTGCCATCGTTGCTGGCGCCGACCCAGAGCGGGCTTAACGGATTTAACGGATTTAGAGGGTCTGTCAGGGATGCTCCATCACGGCGTCTTGCCGGGGGAGGCGATATATAGGGATTCAACCGATCCAGAGGGCGTTTCAGGTTCTCATTACTTTTTTCGGGCGGCTTTTTCGGCAGAGTGCTTTGCAACTCAGGGCGGTGCAAGACTGGTGCCCGTTGCTCAGGCTTCTCCCGTTTCGGTTCTTGCTGATCTTGCTGATCTTGCTGTTGCCTGGGGACGTCTGTGTTTATACCTAAAAGGCGTTTGAGCCATTTCATCCTTATATTCTCCCTGTCTTTTTTGTTTTTATATTTCACAGGAGGTTACAAAAAACGGTGATTTTTGTCAAGATTTTTGCTGAATGACAAAAGCCATGCGGGCTTAAGCATAAGGCGGTTTGGTAAAGCCCTTGGGCGAGAGGGTAAAAATTTCATATCCCGTTTCGGTCACGCCGATGGAATGTTCGAACTGGGCGGAGAGGGAACGGTCCCGCGTCACGGCGGTCCACCCGTCGGATAGAACCTTGGTGGCGAAATGCCCGGCGTTGATCATCGGTTCGATCGTAAAGAACATGCCGGGTTCAAGGATGGCGCCGTCGCCGGGATTGCCGAAATGGACGACGCTGGGGCTTTCATGGAAATTGCGGCCCAAACCGTGACCGCAGAAATCCCGCACCACGGAAAAATGGTTGGCTTCAGCCAAAGACTGAATCGCATAGCCGACATCGCCGAGCGTCGCGCCGGGCTTCACCGCCTCGATTCCGCGCATCATGCATTCGTAGGTTACATCGACGAGGCGCTTGGCCTTCACCGGAATTTTATTGCCGACGAAATATGTCCTGGACGTATCGCCGTACCATCCGTCGACGATGGCGGTGACGTCGATATTCACGATATCGCCTTCGACGAGTTTTTTGTCCTTGGACGGGATGCCGTGACAGACGACATGGTTGATGGAGATGCAGGAGGCGTGTTGATACCCTTTGTACCCGATGGTGGCGGGGATTGCGCCGTTGCGCGTGATGAACATCTCGATCATCTTATCGAGGTCGGCGGTGACCGCGCCGGGAACGACATGCTCCGTAATCATATCCAGCGTTTCCGCCGCGAGGCGTCCCGCCTTGCGCATGCCATCAAAATCCGCCGCCGGGTGAAGTTCTATGCCGTCGTCATTGTATACGGGTTTAACCATTTGATTTTTCGCCGTTTCCATCTTGTCCTGTTATGGCCGATCCCTTATATCAGTACAATCATTATTTACAGTATATTTGCGCCATGGCCACCCCCATCAAAGATACATACAGCGTCGCGCTGATCATTATCGGCAATGAAATCCTTTCGGGGCGTACACAGGATGCGAATACGGCATGGATCGCGGAAAAACTGAACGCCATGGGTATAAAGCTGCATCAGGTGCGGGTCGTCCCGGATATTGAAGGGGAAATCATCGCTGCGATCCACGAATTAAAGGACAAGGTGGACTATGTCTTCACCACGGGCGGCATCGGCCCCACGCATGACGACATCACAGCCGAGGCGGTGGCAAAAGCGTTCGGCGCGCCGTTGGAATTAAATGCGGAGGCTTATGATATTCTGGTGCGCCATTACGGCGATGAAAAGGACGTCACTGCGCCGCGCAGGAAAATGGCGATGATCCCCAAGGGGGCCGGGTTGATCAACAATCCCGTATCCGGCGCGCCGGGGTTCCAGATAGAAAATGTTTTCGTCATGGCGGGCGTGCCGCGCATCATGCAGGCGATGTTCGACGATGTGAAGACCAGGCTTTCCCGCGGCAAGCCGGTTATTTCCAACACAGTGACCTGTTCGCTGGCCGAAAGCGCGGTGGCGGAACCGCTGGCCGAGATCCAGAAAAATTATCCCGGCGTCGATATTGGCAGTTATCCGCATTTCCGGGGCGGGATACTGGGCCTGTCGCTGGTTTTACGGTCTATCGACGCCGCCGTGCTTGGCCGGGCGACGGACGATGTGATTGCCATGATAAAGCGCATGGGCGGGGAGCCGAACGCTTTGTCGATCCAGTCTAAAAATCACATATAAATCAATATCTTAAATATTCATTGTGGCCGCTTTTTTCATTTGTTTACGCCTGTGGCGTATAATGTATGCATGGGG
>JBDHTU010000167.1:0-4150 GCA_039808805.1 Micavibrio sp. | reverse complement strand
GCGGGTGATTTTAACCAGACCATACCGAAAACAAGGCAGCCTTCGGTTGTGTATGAAAAGCTGATGGGGTGCTTAAAAGGATTTCGCATTCATGAAGGGAATATTGATCCGGCTGCCGCATCCTCAATAGATCATATTATTGCAACGCCTGATATGATGGTTGTCCGCCATGAAATCATTTCTGCAATACAGGATGGAATTCGGTTGAGCGACCATGACGGTCTTTATAAGGAATTCTCAGTCGAAAAATGAATATTTAACTCAGTAAAATCACCTGGCGCAGGCCCGTAAACGAATTGCACAGATATATTTCTTCGGCGCCGCGCAAACGCTCCGGGCTGATGCTTTGCTCAAATCCTCTCTTGTCGCGCAAAATGCCGCGGCGGGTGATGCCGTCCAGAACGCCGTCGGCGAGGGGCGGGGTTATATAGTGTCCTCCCTCGACGATGAACAAATTGCTGGTCGCGCCGCAGGCGACATTGCCGTCTGTGTTGAGGAAAATCGCGTCTTCCGCGCCCTGTTCCTGCGCCTTGCGCCGCGCGGCGAAGGACCGGGAATAGTCCAGCCGCTTGCAATTCTCCAGAACATCACCCGCGATGCGTCGATAGTCCGGGATAATCCTGCAAGGAATAGGCCCGAACGAATCCGGCGCGGGGCTGGAGGACACGCTGATCACCACGCTCGGTGTTTGCGCGATGCGCAGAACGGCGTCCGACACGCCGCCTGTGACGATGGTCTTCACCCGCGCGTGGCCGTGGGTCAGTCTGTTCTCGCCAAGCAGCGGCAGCCAGGCTTCGCTTAAGGAGGAGAAAGTCGGCAACCATGGCCCGCCGATGCCGAGCACGGCCTCCGCATCATGCTGCAGCCGCTCGAAATGCGCCTTGGCGTCGATCAATACACCGTCAACGGCCAGCATCGTGTCGAACACGCCAAGCCCGCCCGAAAACCCCGTGTCGTTGTGTGCGACCTGCGGGATCATCCCGTCGAGGAACTGCCCGTCCTTCCAGATCACGCTCATGTAATTTCCTTTAAATTTTTACCACCAAGTCACAAAGGGCACGAAGGGCCACAAAGTCTTTGTGTTTCTTTGTGATCTTAGTGGCTTTGCGGTGAAAAACCAAGATTATGCCGCGCCGCGCAAACGGCTGTTCCACTCATCGGCTATGGCGATGAAATTGCGCATCAGGTCGAGCCCGTGTTCGGTCAGGCAGCTTTCGGGATGGAACTGGATGCCGTAGACGGGATGCGTCTTGTGCTGGAACGCCATGACAATGCGGTCGTCTTCCGTTTGCGCCGTAACAACAAGGTCCGCGTCCGCCGGCGCATGGACAACCAGCGAGTGATACCGCCCCGCCTTCATCGGGTTCGGAAGGCCCATGAATAGCCCGTCTGCATTATGTTCGATCAGGGAGGCGCGGCCATGAACGGGCTCCGGCGCGCGGATCACTTGCCCGCCGTACACTTCGCCGATGCACTGGTGGCCAAGGCAGACGCCGAGAATCGGGATACGTCCGCCGAAACGGCGGATGATTTCGTTGGACCGGCCTGCTTCGTGCGGCGTGCACGGGCCGGGGGAGAGGATAATAGCATCGGGCGGATTGATCGCCAGCGCGTCGAGATCCACCGCGTCGTTGCGCACCACCGTGCGTTCCCTTCCCAGCATGCCGACATGCCGGGCCAGGTTGTGAACGAAGGAATCGTAATTGTCGATCAGAAGGATCATTTTTTACCACAAAGCGCACAGAGAAAAGAAAGAGTGCACGGAGTTATATCTTAAAACGCTTTATCCCGTCTTTGATCAACGGGACATTGAAATTGATTAAAAGGCCAACATTTACTTTCGCCAGTCTCATGTAGGTGATGATCTGGCAATCGTGAATGGGGAGGCAGCGTTCTATACTTTTCAATTCAACGATAACGCTGTCTTCCACAAGAAGGTCGACTTTAAAAGCTGATGCAATGATCAGGTCTTCATAGTGTGCCGTAATAGGCTTTTGCCTAACAAAATTTATATTACGTTTTACAAGTTCATGGCATAGACAGTCTTCATAAACTTTTTCGTAGAGTCCGGCTCCCATCGTTTTATGAATCTTTAACGATGCATCTACAATTTCGCCTGTGATCTCGTTAAGCTTGATTGCCATGCATTCTATGCTCTCTTCTTAAACTCTGTGAACTCTGTGGTAAAACTCTCAAACAGCTTCATGGCTTTTACCAGCGTTTCTTCAAGTTCGGCCTGCGCGTTCGACTGCGCCGTTATGCCGCCGCCGGTCTGGAGCTGCACTTCGCCGTTTGTATAAACCAGCGTGCGGATGGTAACGGCTGTATCCATTGTCCCATCGAAACCGATCCATCCCATCGCGCCGCAATAGGCGCCGCGGCGGTCCGGCTCCAGCATGTCGATAATTTCCATGGCGCGGATTTTCGGCGCCCCGGTGACCGATCCGCCGGGGAAGCATGCGCGCAACGCATCGCACGCGCTCTGGTCCGCGCGCAGCGTCCCCCGCACCGTGGATACCATGTGATGCAATCCTTCGAAGGTTTCGATATCGCAAAGCGCTGGAACTTCGATCGAATGATCTTCGCAAACCCTGGACAAATCGTTGCGCAGCAGGTCGACGATCATGATATTTTCCGCGCGGTCTTTTTCGCTTTCGGCCAGCGCCGCGGCGGGGGCGGAGGACGGCATGGTTCCCTTGATCGGGCGGGTTTCGGCAACGCGTCCCTGTACGGACAAAAACCGCTCCGGCGATGCGGAAGACAGGATAAGGCCGCCGAAATTCATATACGCGCCGTACGGGGCGGGGTTGATCTCCCGCATGTGGCTGTAATGCGCATACGTATTGAATCCCCGCGGCAGCTTGGCCGTGAACCGGCGGGAGAGATTTGCCTGGAAAATATCGCCGGCGTGGATGTAGTCTATCACGCGCGCGATATCGCCTTGATAATTCGCATCGCAAACCTTGCTCGTCCAGGGCAGGTTGTGGGGGATGAGGGATGCCGGTTTGTGCGCCCTGACCATGCGCTCCAGAAAATCTTTCTGCGCAAGCGCTTCCGTTTCTTCTTCGGCGTGGATCATCAGCCACGCCTTGTGCTTGTGATGGTCGAACGCGATGACGCGGTCATACAGACCGATGCACAGATCCGGCTGCGTATGTTCGATCGCGCGGGACGGCAGCGTCTCCAGCGTGCGGGCGAGGTCGTATCCGAAAAATCCGGCCGCGCCGCCCTGAAACGGCGGAAGGTTTTTCTGCGGCTTGTGCGTTTCTCCCCACAGCGCGATACGTTCGCGGATCACCTGAAAAACGTCGGCGGCATAATCGAACTGGTTGTTGCGGGCGCTCACCCTGACGATGCCATTCTTGGCCTCGATCGTTTCGAACGGGTGCCAGCAAAGATAGGAGTAACGGGAAAGGGGATGCCCCTCGCGGGATGAGTCGAAAAACAGGGAATAGGGGCAATCGGCCAATGGCGCAAAGCTCTCGGACGGGCCGGCAACCCGCCAGTCATAGACGAAAAGACGCTTTTTTGCACCCCACACGGCCATGGGCGCTTTATCCTCTATTTCGGCCGATCAAGCAAGGAATTTCCGGATTTGTTCCGCCGCGTCCGCCAGCCCGGTCTTAACCACGTCCACGCCTTCGGGAAACGCGCCGTGGAGGCGGGAGGGCAGCATGGGGTCCAGCATGACGAACACGCCCCGGTCGTTCGCCCGGCGGATCAGGCGGCCGAACGCCTGCTTGAGTTTCAGGCGCGCCAGCCGCTCATCATACTGTTTCTTGCCGAACGCTTCGCGCCGCGCGCGGTGAAGGATGGTGGGGCGCGGCCACGGCGTGCGGTCGAACACGATCAGGCGCAGGGAATCTCCCGGCACGTCCACCCCGTCGCGCACGGCGTCGGTGCCGAGAAGACAGGCATTCACATCGTCGCGAAAAATATCGACCAGCGTGCCGTTGTCCATCGCGTCCACGTGCTGGGCATAGAGGTGCAATCCTTTTTCTTCCAGCTTCGGGGCAATGTTTTCATGCACCGCGCGCAGCCTCTGGATCGCTGTGAACAGGCCGAGCGCGCCGCCGCCGGACGCCTCGAACAAAGTGCGGTACGCCGCCGATACCTGCGCGAGATCATCCTTGCGCACGTCGTTGATGAT